>CACYKP010000021.1 GCA_902775025.1 uncultured bacterium
TTCAATTTTTTTTAGCGTCCAATCTCTTAGTTTATTCGCATTGCCCCATATATCATGAGTAAGTTCATTTCTGTATGTTTCAATAATTTCACGTTCAACCCCGCTTATATGCTGCATTGAACGCAAACCTGATATTTTTGAATAAGATAATTTAATAGGATTAATTGCCACATTCATTTTCTACACACTTTACTATCTATTTAAAGTATTTTTCATTAAAAAAATTGCTTATTCACGCTATTTATTGTAAAATTATCTTAACAATTATTCAAGGAGAGATATATGTCAGAAGAGATTAAAAAAATTATTGATTACGTTCCAACCGTAATTGAACAATCATCAAGAGGAGAAAAGTCATTTGATATATTTTCAAGACTTTTAAGAGAAAGAATTATATTTTTAGGAACAGAAATTGATGATGATGTTGCAAACTCTATAGTTGCTCAAATGCTATTATTAGACAGTGAAAATCCTGAAAAGGATATTATGCTCTATATCAATTCTCCCGGAGGAAGCGTAACTGCAGGTTTTGCAATATATGATACAATGCAGCACATCAGAGCAGACGTTCAAACAATATGTTTAGGTCAAGCGGCATCTATGGGGGCATTCCTTCTTTCATCAGGTGCAAAAGGTAAGAGAATGGCACTTCCGCATTCAAGAATAATGATTCACCAACCTTTGGGCGGTGCTAGAGGTCAAGCTACAGATATAGAAATCGAAGCAGTTAAAGCTGACTGCGAACGTGATCACTTTTTATCCGCTCAAGAATCGGTAGATTACGGTTTAATAGACAAAGTAGTTAACCAAGTTTAAGTTATATCAAATATTACAAATGTAACGAAATCAATGATTGTATTTATTACAATCATTGATTTTTTACATTAACCGTACTAGAATGTTGCTAATGTGTAATCGGGTCGGAATTAAAAACCTTACCGATATAAATATAATTAAGGAGAAAAAGATTATGACATCAAGAAAATTTTTATTTACGTCCGAATCCGTAACGGAAGGACACCCCGACAAAGTATGCGACCAAATCTCAGATGCGATCTTAGATGAATTTTTAACAAAAGATTCTACAAGCCGTGTAGCAGCTGAAACTACAGCTACGACCGGCATGGTTTTGGTTTGTGGTGAAATTACATCAAATTGTTATGTAGATATTCCACAAGTTGTAAGAAATACAATTAAAAATATCGGATACACTGGAACTGCTTCTGGCGGTTTTGATGCAGATACTTGCGCCGTACTAACAAGTATAGACGAACAATCAGTTGATATTGCAGGTGGTGTAAATAAGGCGTTAGAAAGCAGAAGTAATAGTTCTATAACTTCAACAAGTGAAACCTCTGATATAGGTGCCGGTGATCAAGGTATTATGTTTGGTTACGCTTGTAATGAGACTCCTGAACTTATGCCTTTACCTATAAGTTTAGCTCACAAGCTTTCATTCAGACTGGCACAAGTAAGAAAAGAAGGATTGCTTTCTTACCTAAGACCTGACGGTAAATCTCAAGTAACCGTTGAATACATTGACGGTAAACCTGCAAGAATTCATACTGTTTTACTATCTACCCAGCATGCACCTGAAATTAACGGTGAAAGCGACAACTCAAAAATTCAATCAATTATATCTTCTGACCTTAAGAAATTAGTGATAGATTATGTTTTTGAAACAGAAAGTATTAAGCCTGATTCTGACACAATTATTTTAATCAACCCATCAGGAAGATTTGTAGTAGGCGGACCTCAAGGCGATACAGGTTTAACAGGAAGAAAGATTATTGTTGATACTTATGGCGGATATTCTCGTCATGGCGGCGGCGCATTCTCCGGAAAAGATCCTACGAAAGTTGACCGTTCAGCAGCTTACGCAGCGAGATATGTTGCTAAAAACATTGTTGCTGCAGGACTTGCAGACAAGTGTGAAATTGAATTAGCATATGCAATCGGAAAAGCTGAACCTGTTTCAATCTTTGTTGATACTTTTGGTACAGGGAAGATCTCTGACGACAATATATCAGAGATAATTAGTAAAAACTTTGACCTTAGACCGGCAGCTATTATATCAAACTTTGATTTAAGAAACTTGCCTGCTAAAAATGGCGGGAAATTCTATCAAAAGCTTGCTGCATACGGACACGTCGGAAGAACGGATATAGTTGTACCTTGGGAACAATTAGATAAGGTTGAAACCTTAAAAAAGTCATTAAATAATTCTTACGCTCTGTGCTAAGAATTATAAAATAAAACAAAAAGCCTTCGCTAAATAGCGAAGGCTTTTTTATACTTACAGATAATGTAACAAAATATGTATTGTGTTACATAATTATGTGTAACATCATTTGTAAGGAGTTTAATACATGGATTTTGTAGAGCCATTAAGAGACAAAAAAGACATAGAAACCGTAAAAAATATTTTAAAAACAAAAAGCAATAGAGATTATTTATTATTTTTAATTGGCATAAATATCGGATTACGTATATCTGATATTTTAAAATTAAAAGTAATTGATGTTAAAAAGAAAGATTATATTTCAATTTATGAGCAAAAGACGGGAAAATATAGAAAAATACCTATTACAAAATCTTTTAAAAAGTGTTTGAATGATTATATAAAAGATAAAAAAGATGAAGAATTTTTATTTAAAAGCAGACGTTCAAATTTTGCTATAACAAGAGTGCAAGCTTATCGAATTATTTGTGATGCTTGTGAAAAAGCAGGATAAAGGTAAATATCGGAACACACACATTAAGAAAAACTTTTGGGTATCATTTTTATAAAGAAACAAAAGATGTTGCTTTATTACAATATATATTTAATCATTCATCGCCTTCTATTACTCTAAAATATATCGGAATTAATCAAGATATTATTGACAGGAAATTAAATGCTTTTGTACTTTAAATATTAAGTTATGTAACAATTACTGCTAAAAAATTAAAGTTTTCAAAAAATATGCCGATATATACATTATAAGATATCAATGTAACACAATACATATTTTGTTACATAGAAAGGAGCTATATGGTAGATAAAATGAATGCAGGTCATTTTTACTGGAGTAAAATTGATGGCGGGAATGGAAGAATTGATGATGTTTTTGAACAGGCAAAAGCTGAACAGCTTGGTTTTAAAGTACAAATCGGAATGAGTGAAGAAGATTTTATAAAACAAAATTCTGACTTAATTCAACAAAAATCTCTTTATGACCCAGAAATTGCTTCATTTGAATTAAAAGATGCTATGCAAAAACAGCAACCAAATTTAAAAAATCTAAAAAACAGCGGTGCTGTAAAAAAAATTGTAGATTTATTATCAAACTTAACAAAAGGTACACAAACAGAAAAGGAATAAAAGGAGAATAATCATGACTCATATTAGCAATAATCCATTACCACCAAACTCTATTTTTAGAAAATTTGAAAAAATTGAGAAGCCGGAAGCTTTAATACCGGAAGAAACGTTGCCACCTACAGAATCTCAAGATGATAATGATGGTAAAATACCGTCCGGTGATGTGTTATCTAAATTAGAAGGCTTGGGTAATGGAATTCAAGCACATACAGAACCAATGACCATAGATCCTCTTACAAGGAAAATGATTACTGCAAGCGAATTTAAAGAAAAATATGGTGACGGTAGTCAAATAATATATGTAAAAGTTCCGGGTAGGGTTACTGAATATACTGAAATGACAGTAGAAGAATACAGAAAAAAATATTATAATGCAGCAAATCCTCCGGAAGCATTTGCTGAAAAACCGGTAATAAAACAACACACTTATCCTAATAAACTTCAAGAATTAGGTTTTACTGAAAAAGAGATAGAAAAATATTTCGACAAACATGAAGAAGATTTTTGGGGTACAACATATACTCTAAAAGACGATATAACAGTAAAAGTACGAAATCCAAGAGGCGGATATGATACTATAAAAATTGATACGGTAGAAAAGCTTATGGAATATATGGGTATAGACAGCCGTAATGAACTTAAAGAAAAAGGGTTAACTGATGAAGTTATAGACAAATATTTTGGCTTAATGCTTAATATGGGTAATGGAAAAGCGACTTACGGACTTGATTTTGATTATCAAGATTTTGCCGTTTTACAAAAGACTGACGGAGGTGCAACAATAATATTCTACCATTCAACTGAGCAAAAAGCTACAGTTGTCGAACTTGATAAAGACGGGAATATTGTATCAGAGACAACAAAAGAATCCGCACACGAGCCAAGATTTACACGATTAGGGGGTGGAACAATCGGATTTGGTTATAACCTTGATGAATTAAAATCAAAAGGGTTTAATGGTTTGATAAAAAAGATTCTGATACAGATCCAAATTCTATTGAAAGTCTTAATAAAGGATATACACTAAAAGATGACATTACAGTAAAAGTACGAAATCCTAGAGGCGGATATGATACAGTCAAAATTGATACGGTAGAAAAACTTATGGAATATATGGGTATTGACAGTCGTAATAAACTTAAAGAAAAAGGATTAACTGACGAAGTTATAGACAAATATTTTGGCTTAATGCTTAATATGGGTAATGGAAAAGCGACTTACGGACTTGTCATATTGTATCAGAAACAACAAAAGAATCCGCACACGAGCCAAGAGTTACACGGTTAGGGGGTGGAACAATAGAATAAGGTTGAACTTCTAAAAAAAGCATTATCTGATTCTTATGCTTTTTGCTAAGAGGTAACTAACAATAAAAAAGCCATCACATAAAAAGTGGTGGCTTTTTATATGTATCATATAATACATTATACATGTTTACTCCACTTGAATTGTAAAAAATTATTTCACATTTAATGACAAATTTGTATGATTTTTATATTATAATAATATAAAGGGAATTTAAGGAGTTTGGGCTTCATGATTAATAAAAAGATTGAAACAGTTAATCCTATACAAAGTACATTATCAAGCGAAGATGATGTGTTTACGGCACTATCTACATCAGCGTTGCTTGCAAAAAGTGCGGTTCCATATTCTCACAGAAGAATTGCTGATAATTATGTTATAATTAAGCGTGTATATCGTTTTCAGGCAGTCCAAAGCAGAATTACAAACGCAGAACTGCAACTCCTTAAAAAGTATGATTTCAACACTTTGGAATTTTCTACAATTAAACAAGTAAATGATGAACTTGCATATCTCAAAAAATGGTCAACTTCAGGAAATGAACTCTTAAGAAAAGATGCTGACCAACTGTTACAAATCAGATGTAAAGAACTGAAATACATTGTTGCAAGCAGGTATTCAACTGTTACTAACGAGCTTTATAACGGATATAAAGCTTTAGAAAGATATTTTGAAGAGATTTCCAAATTCTATTCCCCAATTTGTTAATATTTCTTCATAATTAGGCAATTTTTGACCTTTACGGGTTTTAAACCTTTAGAAAGGTTGTAGTATGCAATAGCAATAACACATTTGGACATAACAACCCTTGGGCTGACAGTCCTTATGACAACAGCAAAAAGAGAACTGTCCTATATACTACTGCAATAGGTTCATTTGCTGGTATGGCATGTCATGCCAAATACAAAGGATATTCTCTTAATCCTAAAAAAATATTCGGTACATCATTAAATCCAAAGAATATTTTTCAAAAACTTAAAAATACGTATTGGGGAAAAGTTGATTTTGATGACAAACCCGTGATTATAATAGGTGCAGGTTCTTGTTTAGGAGGACTTGCAGGAGGATATTTAATTGACAAAGACAAAGAAAATAGAAAATCAAAAAAAAGAGAAGCTCTTCTACAAATGACAAATATTTCATTACCAATAATATTTACTACAAGAATGGCAAAATGGGGACAATATATAGGAAATAAATATTGGGATAAAAACCGCCCTAAGAATTTACATACATTCAGAACAAAGATTCCGCAAGGTGTATCTGCAATGCTGGGTTTAATAGCTGGAGTATTTACAGCCAATGTTGTTGCAAATAAAATAAATGAAAAAATCTTTAATCAAGGTAAAGGCAGACCTGTACAAGCAACTGATTTCTCAGCTCACTTAGATGATATTTGTGTAGCAGCAAGACAAATTAGCAATACAAAATTAACAGATTATATACAAAAATTAGTACCTATAGCTTTAATGGTAGCTGGTAACGAAGTCGGAAATACAACTGTTGAAAATGCTGATTCATAAATTGTGAAAACAATTAATAATGGCGCAATTGCATAGCAATTGCGCCACTTAAAAAAACTTTTTTCTTCCCAAATCTGTCCCTAAATAAAATTAAGCAAGACCTAAAGCTTTTCTGTACCAAGAGAATGATTCTACCTCAGAACCATTGAAAGTAGTTTTGACTTGTTGTTTTTTTAAATAGTTTTCAAACTCGTCATTGAATGCAGACTTAACGGTTTTTGTTTCTTTAGAGATGATTTTCATAATTTTCTTCTCCTTTTTTTAGTAACACACCACTTATATATAATTAATTTTATTCAGCTACATTCCTAATCCTTATGTGCTTATTCTACCATTGTTTTTCATGCTCGGCAATTATTATGTTAAGAAATATTATGAAATTTGACAAAAATCATTCTTTAGAGTAACACATACACTAATCATTTCGGATGACTTAATTATAGATTTTTTATTTACAATTGTTATAATAAATAGTATGCAAAGAATTTTAATTACATTTTTAATGATAACTGCCACAATTTGTAATATTGCTTTTGCAGAAGACATAAAAGTTTTATCTGCCGGAGTTTCAGTTAACGAAGTACCGAAAGCGTTATATGGCAGTTGGAGAATAACTGCAAAATTAGAGGATACTAACAGCTACAGAACATTCAAACCCCAAAGCGCTGATGTTTGGACTCTATCCAGAATAGGTGAAGTTGTTAAGCTTTCTAATCCATTTACCGGAGCAGCAGCTGAAATATCAATAAAAGCTATTGAAGGAAATCTCATTGTTTTTTCTAAAATTGCACCATACGATAACAGGAAACTTACTGACACAGTATCAATAAGGCTTGATAAAAACAGCTTTGAAGGAATTAATACACTTGTTTTGGAAACTTTGTCGAATATTGACGGACACGTTATAAAAACAGAGAAAGCTCGCTATTTAATCAAAGGTGAAAAAATTGCAGGCGAAAATATAATTGAATAATATTACCAAACAACTTTCTCTATAAGTTCAATCTCATATCCATCCGGATCATTAATAAATGCAATTTTTGAACCTTTTCCGTTTAAGTCAAATGGTTCATACAAATATTTGTACCCAAGTTTATTAATTTTATTTGTAAACTCTTCTAAAGATTCAACGTGAAAAGCAAAATGTCCAAAACCATTTCCGACATTATAACCTTCATTGGGAGTTTCATCATTATATGTAAGTTCAATTTGACAAGTATTATCTTCGTCGCTTAAAAAATATAGCCAACAATCTTCTAATCTTCTTTTTTCATCAACCTTCATATTAAATACCTCAGTATAAAATTTTAGTGAAGCGTCGATATTTTTTACCCTAATCATTGAATGTAAAAATTTCATATTAACCTCCAATAAATCTCATGATATAATTATACATTATGAAACATATTTTAGAACAAACAGTTTATTATGCAGATACGGATTCGTACGGAGTAGTATGGCACGGAACATACTTAAGGTGGATGGAACAAGCAAGAGTAGAATTTTGCAGAGAATTAGGTATTGATTTAGTTTCTATGAAGGAAAACGATGTTGTAATTCCCGTTACAAATATAAACATAAGATATAAAGCATCGGCAAAGTTAGACGATAAAATTGCAATAGAAACAACAATAACCAAGATTTCACCGCTAACAGTAACATTTAATCAAATTATAAAAAATAGAGAAAATGATAAAGTTTATACTATATCAGATGTGGAAGTCGTTGCTGTTAACAGTGAAGGCAGAATATACAGAAGGATGCCGGAAGTATTAAAAACTGCCTGCGAAAAAGGCATGTTATAAGGAGTACTTATGCCAAGGCTGAATAAATACATTGCATCAACAGGCTTATGTTCACGCAGAAAAGCAGACGAACTTATTGAAGCAGGCAAAGTAAGCGTAAACGGAAAAGTTGTAACAGAACTTGGTTTCTATGTAAGGGAAAAAGATAAAGTTTCTGTTGACGGCAAGAACATTTACCCTCAAAAACTTGAATATTATCGATTCTATAAACCGGCAGGATACATTACAACACAGGAAGATGAAAAAGGCAGAAAAACTATATATGATATTATCCCTCCAGAGCTCAGACACCTTAAACCTGTTGGCAGACTTGATAAAGATTCAACAGGGTTATTAATTCTTACTAATGACGGAGAACTTATTAACCAAATGACGCACCCCTCTATAAAAGTACCCAAAGTATATATGGTTACTATTAACGGAAGATTTACCGAAAATAATGCAAAAGAGATGTTTGAGGGTATAGAAATTGTAACAGACGCTAATGAGAAAAAAATGGCTTACGCTGAAACAATGCCGATAGAAGTTACAAATAAATCATCAATCATACAAGTGGTTTTATATCAGGGTATTAATCGACAAATAAGGAAAATGTTTGCAAAACTTGGTTTTGAAGTTGAAGTGTTAAAGCGTATTCAGCACGCAATAATTACACTTGAAGGAATGAAAAAAGGACAGATTAAGGTTCTTAAGCCTAAACAAATTAAGCAGCTTCAATCTTATTTAGCAAAACTTAATTAAGGAGTAATCTTGGTAATAAAAGTTGCAATAACAGGAAATATCGCTTCCGGGAAATCTCAAGTAGAAAAAATTATTGAAGATTATGGGTACAACGTATATGACAGCGACAAAATTGCGCACGAAGTTCTAAATACAATTACTGATTTTTACGGATATGATGTCTTTACTGACGGCAGAATAGACAGAAAAAAACTTGGTAATTTAGTTTTTTCCAACCCAAATTTAAGGATAAAACTCGAAAAAATCACTCATCCTAAAATTAAATCAAAAATTATCAGACTTATAAATGAAAACAAAAATAACAAATATGTATTCATATCAGTCCCACTTTTATATGAAGCCGGATTTGAAGATATATTTGATAAAGTTTTATTTATATCAGTTGATAAAAATACGCAGTTAAAAAGATTAATAGCACGAAATAACTTCACCAAAGAAGAAGCTGAAAAACGTATCAATTCGCAGTTGGCACAAGAGGAAAAAATAAAAAACGCAGATTATATCATTGAAAATAATAAATCCATTGACGATTTAAAAATAGAAGTCAGAAAATTTTTAGAGGTTATTTAATTATTTTAAGACATAAATCATCAAATAAATTTGATGGGCGTAATCCTAATTCGGCTTGCTTCTGAGCTGCCTCAACCAGTTCGATGTGTTTAATCAAATTTATATTTTTGGGATTAGTTTTCAAAAGGGCAAGCATATAATTTTGAATACCCTCTAAAACTTTTGATACAGAAGTTTTCTTTGCTAAATCTTGAAGATTTTGAGAGATATCAAAAACATCAGCACGATTAAACATATAATAATCTGTAAAAATTCCTTCTATGCAAGAATAATCATAGTCGACAGTTTGCATCATCGGAACAAAAAAGCATTGCGAACGTGATTTTATTGTTGATAACACATCATCAATATATCTGGTTAAAAATATAAATGTTACACCTGATTGCGGTTCTTCAATAATTTTCAAAAGAGAATTTGCAGTTTCATCTTGAAAATTTTGAGAATTAAGTCCGGAGATATTACCGTAATCATCTCTATCACAAAATATAAATACCCTATGAAACTCTGAAGAATTAACCAATAATTCTTTAATCATTTGTGATTGTTTAACAGATATTACGGTTTTTGAACTGTCATCTTCTGGTTTATTGTCAACTCTTGAGATTGTCATAACAGCTGGATGGCAGCCTTCGTTTATCCATTTACAGTTCAAACAATTACAATCATCAGCTTTATCTTTTTGACAATTTAAAATTCGTGCAATCTCAGTCGCAAGTTGATATTGCGCTGTTAAATCGTTACCATAAAACAATAAGCTTTGTGGTAAAGCTCTGTTTGAAAGAGACAATGCTTGCGAAAAATAATTTGTCAAAAAAGGATATTTATCTGATAAGCGCAATTTCCACCTCCGAATTTATATCCAAAACCTGTCCTGATTTTATCCTACATTCAACATCATATAAACTTTCTTTTAAATGCACCAAATCTCTTAAAGATACATTTTTTAAATTTTTTTTTAAATTCTGAACCCTGTATTCATTTTTTATTCCTGAAAGCTTCATAATTTCAGAAATAGAGCAAGATGATTTTGCTTTTATTATTACCCATTGCCTAAGCATAGTTTGAAGAGCTGATAATATTTCAAGCGGATATTTAACATCAAGCAATCTTTTAAACTCCAAAAGCGCCTTACCTTTTTCACCTTGCATTAAGTAATTTGTAATATTAAATAAATCTTGATTAGAGATACAATTCTCTTCTACCATTTTTTTCGTAACAAGATTTTCCGGATAAGCTGAAAGTTTTAGTTTTTCAAGTTCACCATCAAATTGTCTTAGATTTGTTCCAATATGTTCAATAAGAACTTCTATTGCATCTTCATTTATCTTAAGTTTTTTTGTTTTTGCTCTATTTTTAATCCAAGCAGATATTTCAGCAGTTTTATAACTTGGAAATGGTTTAAATTCTTGAACATTAAACTTAGAAAGTATTTTAAATAATTTTCGTCTTGAATCAAGCTTTTTATCACTGTTGTACGGAATACATACGACAAAAACAACATCAAGCGATTCTTGATTATTATTTAGAGCATCTTCTATTTCTGCCAATTGATTATCATCAAAGTTATAATTATCAGCAAAAAAATAATTATTAATATTAATAACTGTAAGAGAAGAACCAAACATCATCGGTGATGAACGAAGAGCTGTAATCAAATCTTGGAATTGAGGATTGTCCAGAACATGGTAGCTCATGGACAAAAAGTCAGGATTTAATTTGGAACGCATATCATTAAGTTCCAAATCGATATTAAAATCTTCTTCCCCATAAAAAAAGTAAACTGCCATACTTTGATTATACTATAGAAATAAAGAATCAATGCTTGACTTACATTTACAAATTAATATTTTTTATATAGAATATATTATGTTGGTGATTGGCGCAGTTGACTCTGCCAAAGAAAATCCGAACCATTGAGGATTTTTTGAGAGGTAGCAATTGAACCAAGAACCTGTAATCATATGGGCGATTGGCGCAGTTGGTAGCGCACTTGAACGACATTCAAGGGGTCACAAGTTCGAGCCTTGTATCGCCCACCATTTTTAAAAGAGGATAATGCCTCTTTTTTTTTTAGCAAAAAAAATTTTTACATGTTTTTATGTTTATATGATTACGATTAATACAAATTATTCAAATATAAATTTTAAGCATTTCAGACATGATATTGTAAATAAATCCGGTAAAGTAATAAATCGTGGAGATACCTGCTTTTTTCGTCAGGATTTAGATTTTGATTATTTCATTAATTATATGGAGTTTAAATATTGTGATAAGCCAAAAGTTAATATAATTGCACACGCTTGTTCCGATGGGGAAGAAGTTTATTCTCTTGTTTCAAAAATGATAGATTCATTGGGGTTAAAACCTGCATCAAAATATCTTCCAATAAAAGCACACGACTTGGAAAAAGAACATATAGAAAGAGCAAAAAAAGGACGTTACAACTTTGAAAGATTTGAAGAACAATCAGCTGATATTTATTTGGGACCCAAATTTTCAGATTATTTTAACTATATTTATTCGCATAAAATAAAAGTAAGTCCTAATTTGACAAAACATGTTGATTTTTCTCAATCTAATATATTGGATGATGTAAAAACAATTGATTTTAATGATACTGTACTATTAGCAAGAAATTGCTGGCATTACTTGAAGGATAAAGATATTATAAACTTAGCTAAAAATTTATCAAACAGAATGAATAAATCTTCTTTATTAGTGATAGGTGATTATGACAAAGAATATAATATTGATAAAATTTTACGAAAATACGATTTTTATGAGACGCAAGTAAAGAATGTTTTTGAAAAAATAAAATAAAAACCTCTCTTAAAAAGAGAGGTTTTATTATTATTTAACAACAATGTTAACAAGCTTTTTCGGAACTACAATTGTTTTTACAATCTCTTTACCTAAAGTAAGTTCTTTAATTTTATCCGTAGAAAGAGCAGTTTGTTTAAGTTCCTCATCAGTTGCGCTTTCATCAACTTCGACTTTATCTTTTACTTTGCCGTTTATCTGCACAACAAGCGTAATCTTGCTGGCTTTAGCCAAGTTTTCGTCCCACTTGCACCATTCTTCTTCATGGATAGAATTTGTATGTCCGAGTTCCTTCCATATTTCTTCTGACATATGAACCGTAACAGGTGCCATAAGTTTAACAAGTGATTCAATAGCAAAGCTGAATACATTCTTATCTTCACCATTAAGTTCTTTTTTCTTTCCTCTCCAATCATAGATAGCATTTGTGAGTTCTCTGTATTTAGAGATTACAGTATTAAACTGGAAGTCATTAGAGATATCATTTGTAATCCCCTTCATAGCTATATGAACAGTTCTAACAAGATCATCATTTTCTCTCATAAGAGGGAAAGAAAAATTATAATCTTTAATTATATCGCCTTTATTAACACCTTCAGATACAAGGCGCCAAACTCTGTTAAGGAACTTATAACAGCCTTCAACTCCTGCATCTGACCAGTCAAAATCACGTGCCGGCGGTGAATCTGAAAGTATGAATAACCTTGCAGTATCAGCTCCAAAATTTTCAAATATTTCATCAGGATCTACTGTATTACCTTTAGATTTTGACATTTTAGAACCGTCTTTTAATACCATACCTTGAGTTAATAAATTCTTAAACGGTTCATCAAAATCTAAAAGTCCGCAATCTCTTAAAGCCTTTGTAAAAAATCTTGAATACAACAAGTGTAATATAGCGTGTTCAATTCCACCTACATATTGGTCAACAGGTAGCCATTTGTTTACTAAATCTTTGTCAAAGCATTTATTACTATTTCTTGCATCAGAATATCTCAAATAATACCAACTGGAGCAAACAAATGTGTCCATTGTATCCATTTCTCTGGTAGCATGACCTCCGCAAATCGGACAAGTAGTATCCTTGAAAGTTTTAGATGTAGTGATAGGCGATTTCCCTACAACAGAAAAATCAACATCAGTAGGTAACATTACAGGAAGATTTTCTTCTTTTTCAGGAACAATACCACACTTATCACAATATACAACAGGAATTGGTGCTCCCCAATATCTTTGACGTGAAATTAACCAATCTCTAAGTCTGAATTGAGTTTTAAACTCGCCAAATCCGCCATCAACAGCTTTTTGAGTAATAGCTTTTTTAGCATCCGTATTTTTCATTCCGTTAAATTCATTTGAATTTATAAGAACTCCTTCCTCAGTATAAGCTTCATCATTGCAGTCAGAAGGATTTTCGGGATTTTGAATAACAACCTTCATAGGTAAGTTATATTTTTTAGCAAAGTCAAAATCTCTTGTATCGTGGGTAGGGACTGCCATTACGGCACCTGTTCCGTATTCTACAAGTGCATAATCCGCAGTCCATAGCGGAAATTCTTCGCCGTTAAACGGATTTATACAATGTGTACCCAAAGGAACTCCGGTTTTGACTCTATCAGTTGACAGCCTTTCGATTTCAGTCATTTTTCGAGCATTAGCTCTATATTCTTCAACAGCTTGCTTGTTTTCAGGAGTTGTAAGTTTTTCTATATCTTTATATTCAGGAGCCACAACAAGATAAGTTATACCGTGAACGGTATCTGGTCGTGTTGTATAAACTGGAACTTCCATTCCTTCAATCTCTTTTACTTTAAATCTAAAGATTGCACCATGTGATTTACCAATCCAGTTAGCCTGCATAGTTTTTACATTATCACCCCAGCCAGTCAGCTTATCCAAATCTTCTAGAAGTTGGTCTGCATATTCAGTAATCTTGAAAAACCATTGTGAAAGGAATTTCTTTTCAACAACGTTATCACATCTCCAGCACTTTCCATCAATAACTTGTTCATTTGCTAGAACAGTACCGCAATTATCACACCAGTTTACTGCGGCTTCTTTTTTATAAGCCAACCCTTTTTTGTATAACTGCAAAAATAACCATTGAGTCCATTTGTAATACTCAGGCTTACATGTTGTAACTTCACGCTTCCAATCGTAAGACAATCCAAGCATTTTTAACTGTTTTGTCATATAAGCAATATTTTCGTCAGTCCATTTTGCAGGGTCAGCGCCATGCTTCATGGCAGCATTCTCAGCAGGAAGCCCAAAACTATCCCAGCCAATCGGATGAAGAACATTAAAGCCTTGCATTTTCTTAAATCTTGCTATTACGTCAGTAATAGTATAGTTTCTAACGTGTCCCATATGGAGTTTTCCTGACGGATACGGAAACATTGATAATGCGTAATATTTAGGTTTATCGCAATTATCTGAAGTATGGAAACTGTCATTATCTTCCCATATTTTCTGCCATCTTTTTTCTATCTCTTGTGGAAAATAAGCCTCTTTCATTAATTCTCCTCTCGGTGTTATCCCTTAATCCTTATTCAATAACTTTAGCATAACATAAACACATTATTTACTTTCAATTTTACCTCAAATCAGTTAATAAAATTCTATTCATCTACATCATCTTTTTCATCAGGCAAATCAGGTTCTGCAACTTGTTTTGTTAGCTTTTCATTCAACTCTTGAAGCGTAATGGACTTATCCATCTTCTTCAATGCATTTAATACCGCAATTTTATAATCAGCATCATCTCTATTTTTAGGATTATCTGCAATTTCGCCTATCTTGTATCCTAAATATCCCATAATAATTATTGCCGGAACAAGAATAACCGCCGTAGCACAAATTGTATGCATATCTATGTATCCGATTCTTATCATACATATAGAACCTAATACAATAATAGTAACCGCTATAAATATTTGCCTTATGTTTTCGCTGTAATACATTGCAATCCTCTAAATTAATTTTTATTAATTGTTTCCATGTCTTTTTTCATACAGAATTGTACAAGTGTCATTTTGTCAATATTATTAAGGTGTGTAAATCGACCGGAAATAGTATATTCACCGTTATCACCCTTTTCGACTCTAATAAGCTGATAACGACATTTTATAGTTTGCTCATCACTTAAATTAATACTGACATGATACTCTTTTTCTATATCAATATTTTCCAGAGTTTTTATTTTCATGCCACCTGCAGAAATATCCAACGTTGAGGCATTATGAGTTATATCTTCATAAGTAAGAGTAATATCTTCCAAAAACTTTATACGGGTAAATTTACGTCGTTGAAGAAATCTGTGTTTAACTGGATTTGCAACTGATAGTATATTATCTTCGATAGATTCTATGTATGATTCAAAGTACAAATAACCGTTATCAGTTAATGAATAAAAATCACAAATAAGATTTTTAATAAGCCCCTCCGGTTTATATTGAAGCTTCATTTTAAAACCTTTCATAGAAACATCTGTAACTGTACCTCTGTTAGTATTATTAAAATCCTGAGGAACGATTGTTACTAATTGATCATTTTTAACTAACTCTCTCATATTTGTCCTTTCTTTTTATATAAATTTATATTTTTATAATTTGATCATACCGACTGACTTAACTTTTACACTAGGATTAATCTCAGCATAAGACATAATGGCAATTTGCGGATAAGCTCGTTCTACAAGCCTTCTGAACAACAATCTTATAGGTGCTTGACAAAGTATAACCGGCTGATTGCCTGTTGCTGTAATTGCTTTTTCAAGTTCAATATTCATTCTGTCAAGCATATTTTTAGTAAACACCGGATCTAACGAGACACTTAAGCCATCGGGACTTGCACCTTTTGCGATTGTTTGTTCTATATCCGGAGATAAAGTTATTACATATAGTTCGCCTGTATCGGCAAGATTTTGCTTACAAATATTACGGGATAGTGCAACTCTTACATGCTCAGTAAGGAAATTCGGCTGTTTACTGGTTTTTGCCTGCAGGCTTATCGTTTCTAAAATAGTTTTCAAGTCTCTTACTGCAACACCTTCTTTAAGTAAATTCTGCATTACAACTTGAACATCACTAATAGAGATATCTTTCATAATATCCTCTACATAATCTTCTGAAACTTCTTTTTTAAGATTATCGATAAGCTGTTGAACATCAAATCTTGAAAGTATTTCAGATGCACATTTTTTAATAACTTCTGTAATATGAGTTGAGATTACGGCAGATGCAGAAACAACAGTATATCCTGACATTTCAGCTAAGTCTTTATCTTTTGCTTCAATCCACAGCGCAGGAAGCCCAAATGCGGGTTCTATTGCATGAATACCATTTATAGACAAGTTACCGACCGGATCACCGGCTGTCATAGCTAAAAATCTTTCAGGATAAACATCTCCCGTTTCAAGCGGAACTCCTTTCAGTTTAATTTGATAAGAGTTTGGAGAAAGTTGCAAGTTATCTCTAACACGAATAGAAGGCAATATAATACCTAAATCCAATGCAGTCTGCCGCCGTATTTGAGCAATACGTTCCAGCAAATCTCCTCCCATTTCAACATTAAGCAATTGAACAAGTCTATATCCAACCTCAATCTCAATAGTATCAACATTCAGCAGTTCCATTACGCTTTCTCTTGTCGCTTTTGTTCTCTTTTCCTTTTTACCGATTTTTTCTTGCTGAGCAAGTTCAGCAACTTGAGCCTGTTCTTGAAAAGCAAGTTCTTCTTTTTCTTTGACTTTCTTAAATGCCATAAAACCGGCAACTGCCGCAATAGTGAGAAACGGAATAGTAGGCATGCCGGGAACTATACCCATAAACCCCAAAAGACCAGCAACAACACCTAGGACTCTGGGATCATTAAACATTTCGTTTTTTATATCAACAGACAGAGATTCTTCCTTGCCTGACGCACGAGACACAATCAAGCCTGTTGCCGTAGAGATTAAAAGTGCCGGAATTTGAGATACAAGACCGTCGCCAACAGTTAAAATAGTATAAGTACTAAGAGCTTGAGTAATATCCATATGAAGTTGTATTACGCCAATAATCAAGCCGCCTACAATATTAATAATTGTTATGACAATACCTGCAGTTGCATCACCTTTTACAAACTTGGAGGCACCGTCCATGGTACCGTAGAAATCCGTTTCCCTCTCAAGCTTTTTACGTCTTTCCTTTGCTTGATCTTCGTTTATCAAGCCTGAATTTAAATCGGCATCAATACTTAATTGTTTACCAGGCATTTTATCCAAAGTAAAACGTGCTGAAACTTCAGCGACACGAGTAGCACCACCGGTAATAACCATAAAGTTAATTAAAACCAAAATACAAAATATAACTGCACCGACTACATAATTACCTCCAACTACAAATTGGCCGAATGCACTTATTACATTTCCGGCTTGACCGTTTAATAAGATTAATCGGGTGGAGCTAACGTTCAAGCCTAATCTGAACAATGTTGCAATCAAAAGAACTGTAGGAAATGATGAATAATCAAGCGGTTCTTGCGTATATAAGCAAACTAAAAGTATTACTACGGCAAGAGAAATGTTAACGGTCAAAAGTAAATCTAAAAAAGGTGCAGGAATAGGAATTACCATCATTACGACAATAATGACCAAGCCTATAGCAAGGACAATATCATTATTTTTTAATATTTTAGATAACTTACCTAATTCCATCTCTCCACCACCTATATAATACCATTGTTAAAGTCAAAATGACAAGTTGTAACGATATTTTCATATACATAGCGGACTTGTTTTAATTTATTATTCAGCTCCGTTTTTTAATCTGTAAACATAAGCAAGTATCTCAGATACTGCAACATATAAATCTGTTGGAATCATACCATCTATAGGAACACTATTATATAATGCTCTCGCAACAGGTCTATTTTCTACTATAGGAACATTATTACTCTTTGCAATTTCTCTGATTTGAAATGCTAAATAATCAACACCTTTCGCAGTAACAATTGGAGCAGGTGCTTTAGTCTTATCATACTTTATTGCAACAGCATAATGCGTAGGGTTTGTAACAACTACATCTGCTTGAGGAACGTTAGACATCATTCTTTGACGAGCCATTTGCATTTGTATAGATTTAATTTTTGCCTTAATCTTCGGATCTCCTTCGATATCCTTTTGTTCATCTTTTACTTCTTGCTTTGTCATCTTAATAGATTTTTCGTATTCATAGTTTTGATATTTTTTATCAATATACCCTAAAATCAGCATCGCAAGGCACATATTTATAATCATATTAATTAAAATCGACAATATAATATGTAAAGCAGTAACAGGATCTAATCCGATAAGTCCCATCAAGTCAGCTTTTCTCGCATTTATTGCAGAATAACCGCAAGCAGAAACTACAACTATTTTCATTATGGATTTTGCAAATTCCACCAATGATCTCGGCTCAAAAGGATTAAACATACGTTTTGCATTTTGGAGCATTCTCCTCGGGGATAATGCTCCAAAATTAATTTTTATTTTCTCTAAAGCAAAAACATGCCCAACATCCATTCTTATAATTATAATTGCACTTATAACAAGCAATACAAAAAAAGGAAGTAAAATTATAGCAAGCTTCTGAAAAAAAGGAAGCATAAGTCCCATAACATTAGTGGTATCAGTGTCAGCATATTTTAAATATGAAAATGTTTCCCGCATCATCTCCAATATAGTTTGTCCCATATGCTTAGATAATACAGCAAGCAAAGCTATTCCGGAAACCATAACCAAAGCGGCATCCATATCCCGACTTTTTGAAATATTACCTTTTTCACGTTCTTTTTGCCGCCTTCGGGTGGTCGCTTCTTCGGTTCTTTCTGCAGCAGTTTCATTTCCCATTTATGATAGTTTCCCTTTTTGATAGTTATGTTAATTAAATTATATAATAAATTAAATTTATTGGCTTTAGAATACAAGTGCAACCTGATTTAAAAATCTTTCAATTAAAACCGCTATATACTCCGCCATTGGTCGCATAAATACAAGCGATAGTAATAAACCAAGATAAATTTTAAGTGGCATTGATACCATAAATATATTCATTTGAGGCATCATTTTAGAAGTAAAACCAAGTAAAACATCAGTGATAAACAATACACCAAATATAGGCAATGATATACTCAAACTTATATTAAAAAGCTGACCGGTAAAAACAATAATCTGATTAACAATAGCAGGTGAAAACGCAAAGTCATACCCCACAGGCATTGACTTAAAACTGTTATAAATAGCAGAAAATAGCCATTGATGCGCACTTAGTACAATAAAAATCATACTTGCCAAATATGTATAAGCCTGAGTTAAAACAGGAGATGTACCGCCTGATGCAGGGTTTAAGGCTTGCGATGCAGATAAACCCATCTGTATAGCAAACATATTTACACCGAGTTCAACACCTGCAAAAATTATATTTGCACAAAAACCTATTACATAACCGATTAAAAATTCTTTAAATAAAATTACTGTTAATGCAGGAACAGAAGTCGGAACAACAAATGCTGTATTAGCCTGTACGATAGGGAATAATATAAAAGCTATAAATGCTGCCAGCCAAACCTTAATCTGAACAGGTATAGGATATGTTGAGAAAAGCGGCGCCGAATTAAACAAACCGCTTAGCCGTGTTAATATTGCCATAAACAAAAATATATTTGCAGGTGAAAATAGCACATCTAAATTAAACATTATGCCCCGCCGATAAGTTGTGGAATCATGTCAAAAAATTCATTTGTTGTAGTTATTACAACGCCAAACATCCACGGTAACAAAAATATCAACAAAACAACACAACCGACAATTTTAGGTACAAATGTCAAAGTTGATTCTTGTATCTGAGTAACTGTCTGAAATATACTAACCATTAAACCAAGTACGACACCAACTAAAAGGATTGGTACTGAAATTTCTAACGTCAATATAAACATTTTTTGTAAAAGAGTTATTACAATATCCTGATTCATTTTTATTCTCCGAAAAATTATGTTACAAAGCTTTCGACAAGCGATTTTACAACTAAATACCACCCGTCAACCATTACAAACATAATAAGCTTAAAGGGCAAAGCTATCATAGTAGGAGGCAAAAACATCATACCCATTGATACCAAAACCGATGAAACTACAATATCTATAACTAAAAACGGTAAGTACACAACAAACCCTATAGTAAAAGCTGTCTTTAATTCACTTAATATAAATGCCGGGAGCAATACAAACATCGGAACATCATCTTTTGTTTTCGGTTTTTCGATTTTAGCCATTCTGACAAATAGCGCAAGTTCTTTTTCATGAGTTTGTTTGAACATAAAATTCCTTATAGGAATAACACCTCTGTCCAATGCTGCTTGTTGAGTAATCTGATTATTCATATAAGGCTGTAATGCTGTTTCATTAATTTGGTTAAACACCGGAGACATTATAAAAAATGTCAGTATTAAAGCCAAACTCGTCATAACCTGATTAGGTGGAAGATTGCCCGCTCCGAGAGCTTGTCTTGTTAAAGATAAAACTACAACTAATCTTATAAAACTGGTTGCCATTATAAAAATACTTGGTGCTAAAGTTAAAATAGTTAACCATATCAAAATCTGCAATCCGTTTGTAAAATCCTGCGGAGTATTTGCAGCTTGCGCACTTATATTGATATTCGGGAAAGTCATTGCAGCATCTGCAGGCATAAAGCCAAAAAATATTGCTGCTGCCACTATTATAATCCCTAAACTAAATCGTTTCATGTTTATTCCTTATGTGTTATACACTCTATCCCACTTAATACTAACAAATTATATTTTGGCATGGCAAATTTATAACGATTGTTAAGAGAATTTATTCTGATAATTTCTTCTTTGCTCTTTTTGCACGTAATTTTGCTTCTTTTTTAAGCTTTTTATTTTGTAATTTCAAATCCTTCTTTGTTCTTGGTTTTGCAGCAAATTCTTTATTTGTATTTGATATTTCATAAGGTATTTTTGCCATTTTTTCAGCTTTTTTCTTATTTTTAATATCAATCTTTGCCTGTCTTTTAGCTTGTTTTTCTGCTTTAATTTTATTCTTTTTATCAATTTTTGCTTGTTTTTTTATCAGCTTATCAGACTCTTTTTTATTTTTCTTGTCTATTTTAGCTTTTTGCTTAGCATCACTAAGCTGTTGTTTTTGTCTTAACTTATTTTGCTTTATTTCCGCTTTTAATTCTTTCTTTGTTCTAGGCTCAGCTATATATTTATTTTTACTATTCGAAACCTCATAGCTTACCTCTTTAATCTTTTTATTCTTTTTAGATTTCTTCACTTCTTTAGAAGACTGCTTAACAGTTTTTTCGGCAACAGGCACCGGTGCTGCTGCAGTTATAATATCTTCTTTTTTCGGTTCTTCGTTCGCTTTTTCCGGCTCAGAATTCAACTTTTCCGAAACGATTTCTGTTTTTATATCTTTTTTTACTTCATCTGATTTTACTTCATTTGTTTCAATCTTTTTGACTTCATTAGCCTTTACTTCCACATCAGCCTCAGAAAGATCTTTAACAATTTTATCGTTATTAGAAACTGCAAGAACCTCGTCAGCAATTACATTTTTATCATTTTTGACTTTCTGTTTTTCTTCTGCAGCAACTTTCTCTACCGCTTCGTTTTCAGCATTTGCCTTTTCGGCAGCTTCACGTTCCGCTGCCTCTTTCGCAGCTAAAGCTTCCTTTTCTTTTCTTATCTCTTCATCGGTTATAGACTTCAATTCAACTGAACTTATACATTTGTCAATATCTTCATCAATAACTTCGGGAATATTAAGCTTTTGCACATTTTTTAACAATTTTTTTCTATTTTTTTCAAAATCAGATTTTATTTGTTCAATTTGCAATGTTGTTGTTGCAGAATACCTTCTAGCATACTGAACCGCAATAGAGCCGCATTTTTTTGACTTTTCATATTTGAATATATTGAACTCCATAACAATAGGCATGTGCTGATCTGCTATCATTATAAAATCAATCATTGCGGTATTTTTTTTATCATTAAAAGTTAATGCGCTTGGTACGTTCATACTACCCAAATAATTTTTAAAATCTTTAATTCTGTCGATTGGTGAATAAGCATTAGGGAAATGATGAACAGCAATCATCTCAGACCATGTATTGTATGTTTCTCTCGGCTTAAAGTACTCATTTATATACCCGCCAAAATCTTTATTTTTAGCACTATATAAAAGCGTATACTTACTACCGTTAAAATTTAGTACATGCTCTTTTGCTAAACAAAATTGCATTGAAAATATAAAAATAAAAATACTTAATAAAAACTTTTTCATACACATTCTCCCTACAAAAGAATAGCATATCCAAATCTCTTTGTACAATTAAACAAAAAAGCTGTACAAACAATATGCACAGCTTCTATAAATAATATTTACAATAAAATTATGCGTTAATTAAATCCTCTGAAGTCATGTACTTTGCCGATTTAGATACTACACCGTAACAAACACTTGTTAATCTTTTATTCAAAGCAATCATTGTTTTAAAATTTGCGGCTGATGCATTCATAGCGTACATCATATCATCTGCATTTACTTTTGACACCAAAGCATCCTCGTTATGATTTTCCACTTGTGAGTTTGAATACTTTTCTACTAATAACTTGTCGATAAATTCTCTTGCGCCGATTGACATAATAAATACTCCTTATAAATCTTATACTCTCTTTTATTTTTGATAAATTTTCATTTATCTCTTATGTATATATAAAGTATATTTTCTTTAAGAAATTGCTTTTTTTTATATACAAATTTTACAAAACTTTACAATTGCAATAAAACCAATAAAAAAGCTTCCAGCCATATACCGCTGAAAGCTGCAAATTCTTTCTCTTCTTCATAAAAATTATTTTAGTTGGTTGATATATACATATTATATAACATTATCAATCAAATATCAACCTTTTGTACTAATTCTAAGGTATTAGATAAGAAAATGTTTACATATTATCAAATTGAATATAAAATAGACATAAACATAGGAGATTTATATGAAAATTAGAGCAAGCCACATTTTAGTTGACACAAAAGAAGAAGCAGAAAATTTATTATTAGATATAAATAACGGTGTTCCGTTTGAAGATTTGGCAAAAGAATATTCAAAATGTCCTTCTAAACGTGATGGCGGAGATTTAAAGTGGTTCGGCAAAGGTGTTATGGTGAAACCTTTTGAAGATGCCGCTTTTGCACTAAAAAAAGGTGAAGTTTCAGAACCTGTTGAGACACAATTTGGATGGCATTTGATTAAATTGACAGATATTGATGAATAATTTGCTTGAAAGTTTAAATCTTGATTATTTGCTTGTATGTTCAACTAACCAATTTTTAGTTGAATATCCTGATTTGGCTGAAAATGCAAGATACACGCTTACCGGTTTTACAGGTTCAACTGGCGATGCTCTTATTACAAAAAACAAGATATATTTGTTTGTTGACGGAAGATATCATGTACAAGCAGACTTAGAAGTAAAATCAAATGTTACTGTGATAAAACTTCAGCTCGGGCAAAAACAAGATGATGAGATTAGAAAATTAATTGATAAAAAAAAGACATTAGGTATTGTAGGAAGAAAAGTTTCTCAAACAAGATTAGAAGGTTTTAGCGGATATAATATTAAGCTTTTGGATACTGATCCCATTAATAGCTTTTCTGAGTTACATGCTTCAGAATATCAAAAAGCTTTTAATCCTGTAGAATATATTTCTAAGCCAATTTTAATAACAAATTTGGAAGAGGTTTCTTACCTAACAGGTTTAAGAGATTTTTCAAAAGATAACTCTTCAAAAATTTGGTCAAAACTATTTATTGACGGCGATAAAAGAATTTTATTCAATAATGATACTGAATGCGATAATTTTTTATCGAGTTTTGAAGGCGATTTAATTGTTGACAAAAATACAATAAATGCACATGATTATTCATTGATTCAAAATCCGATTCACAAACCGTCAGAAATTCGAAACATGAAATCGATTAAATCAGATGAAGAACTAGAAGCATATAAAAAAGCTTTTGAAAGAACAGATATGACGGTTAACGCTATCAGAAAATTCATTGAATCAAACGATAATTTATCAGAATATGATATTGCGAAAAAATTAAGAGAAGAATTCGTTCATTATGGTGCAAAATCATTAAGCTTTAATTCAATTGTTGCAATAAATCAAAATTCCGCTCAGGCGCATTATGCAAAAAATGCAAAAGATGTTGTACTAAATGACGGTGATTTAGTTTTAATAGATTGCGGAGCATATTATGAAAGCGGACTTGCAACTGATATTACAAGAGTTTTTGTAAAAGGAGAACCGAATCAATTACAAAAACAGGTTTACACAACAGTTCTAAAAGCATTCTTAAATTGTTTTAATTCAAAATTGGAAACAGGATTTGAAATTGATACACTGGCTCATTCAATGCTTGATGAAGCTATAGACGGCTTTAAATTTAATCATGGTTTAGGGCACGGAATAGGTATAAATGTACATGAAACACCGCCGAATCTTTCACAAAATGAGATTGCAAAAACAGCCATAAAAGAAGGTATGTGTTTCACAATAGAACCGGGGCTATATAACCCTAATCATTTTGGAATAAGATTAGAAAATTCATGCTACTTCAAGGACGGAAAAATTCACTCATTTGTAAAAATGGGATATGAAGGGAAACTAATTGCTTACAACTTACTAAATAAAAAAGAAGCTGACTGGATAAAAAACTTTATTATATATTAGCACAGAATTCATATATATAATGTAGTCTCAAATCTTGCAAAATAATAGAAATAAAGGTATTATAGAGTAAGGTTAGTTTAATAAGATAAGATGGATAGTAAAACTTTAATTAATCAATACGTTGGTATTGTACAAAAAATTGCAAGAGTTGAGCAAAGACGTATACCTAACCACATGATAGAATATGAAGAGTTGGTTAGTATAGGTATTATTGCTATACAAACTTTGATTAAAGATAAAACGGAAGAACAACTTGCCCGCTATAATGAAGCATATATAGGTACAGCAGTAAAATGGGCAATAAGAAACGAATTGAGACACAGATATAAATGGTACACCCTTAAACATAAACAAGAAGGTGATGGAGAAGGCGGAGAAGACTATACATCAGCACCAGATAGTTCAGAAGATGTTTCTAATGAAGAGGATATGGGATTTTCAATTAGTCCGAGCAAGGTTAGAGAAGCCGTTTATGAAACAATTTTATCTATTGACGGTTTAGCTGCCGCTGCTACTGATAATGCATCTCCGTTTGATTTTCTAAAAGATCCGTCTGCTATGCCTGATGAGCAGGCAGAGATTGTTGAAATGAGTAAACTTATTAAACAAGCCATTGCAAAATTACCCCAAAAAGAAAGAACAGTTGTAGAATATCGTTTCTACAGAAACATGCAAGCTAAGGATATTGCAAATATGATTGGACTTTCTCCGTCCAGAATTACTCGTATTATTCAATTTTCACTAAATCAGATTAGGGAATATTTAAAATCAAGAGGCAGAGAAGACTACTAATTGTCATTTATTATTTAATAACACCTCTTTACATTTAATTTTGCTTGTTTTAAAATCATTAGTGTTACAAAATATGCTATAAAGGTGGTGAAAATATAAATGGCAGAAGTTAAAGTTGGCGAAAACGAAAGTATCGAAAGCGCTTTAAGAAGATTCAAAAAGAAAATTCAAAAAGCAGGTATCTTATCAGAAGTTAAGAAACGTGAAAGATATGAAAAGCCGAGCGTTAAAAGAAAACGCAAATCTGAAGCGGCTCGTAAACGCAAAGTATAAAATAATAAACAGGTGCCAAATAATTTTGGCACCTGTTTTTAGTCAACAAATATTTTTAAGTATTGTAAAGTTTTAAAAAAAAGCTTGCAATAATAAATAAAATGAGTATAATAAAGAGCATAGAGGGTATAAAGACTTGAAAAAGAGGGAAAAGAGAGGCTTTTAGCTTAACTGACTACCACAAATCAAGTATTTACTCCAAAGTTAGTAGAAAGTGTATAGGAGATTTATCATGAACAAAGAAGAATTGGTAAAAGAAATTTCAAAAAAGACTAAATTGTCTCAAAAAATTTCATCTGATGTATTATCAGCTACATTAGAAATTATCCAAAAAACAGTTGCTAAAGGCAAAAAAGTAACTTTAGTTGGTTTTGGTACTTGGGAAGCTCGTAAGAGAGCTGCTAGAATCGGCAGAAACCCACAAACCGGTAAAGAATTAAAGATTGCAGCTAAGACAGTTCCTGCTTTCTCAGCTGGTAAATCATTCAAAGAACTTGTAAAATAATTTCTTTTATAAGTTGTTAAAGTTTGAGGGCAGTGTTCAATGAACACCGCCCTTTTTTAATTATGTTTCATATCTTAATATAGACTTGAAAGTATATATAGTTGATGTTAAACTATATTATCAAATTGAAATTATTAAGGATGAGCATGGAAAATACAAACGAAGACATCGTTACAAAAATATTATCAAATCATGAAATTCTTCTCCGTGATTATGCAAAGGAATTGTTTGAGAATAAAAGCTATAAAACAAACCCTAAGTATGATTTATCCCATTATTTGAGTACAACAGAACCCTCCAAAAACAGATTTGATGATAAGTACTTGTTTGTTAAATAAGGAGTAAATAAATAAGTATTAAATATAAAAAAGCCGAAGGATTAATATTAACCTTCAGCATTTTATTTTTTTTCAAATCCATTGTCATTATCTTTGTTTTCTTCTGTTACATCAGGGGATTTATGTCCACTGTGCCAGTGATATTGCATTAACTTAAATTTGCCATCTGAGGTCTTTTGTAATACATAATGTTGCTGAGATTTGTTACTTACAAATATTTTTTCACCATAATTATTTGTTTCTAAGTATTTGTATTTAATTGTTATTCCGGATGTTGACTTAACTGTTATTATTTTATTAGTTACATCAAATTTTTCAATATTTGCATCTGTAAAATCATCAACATCAGATGTATCAATAATGTCTATTTTACTACCATTTGCTATTTTATTTATATCTTCATCAGTTGCATTTGTAAGTCCCTGTTCATACTCATTTTCATGTTGATTAGCAGTTACATTA
>CACYKP010000022.1 GCA_902775025.1 uncultured bacterium
ATGTTATCAAAGATTTTTATTAAGAATTACATTTTAATAGACGAGCTTGAACTTGATTTAGCAAGCGGTTTAAATATTATTACAGGTGAAACAGGCGCAGGCAAAAGTATTCTGATTAACGCTATTGATATTGCTTTTGGCGGGGGTAAAGGGGTAAATAGAGAAATAATTAAAACCAATGCAGAAAAAGCTGTTATTGAAATTACTATCATAAATAAAAAACAGGATGTTTCCGCTCTTTTTGAAGAATACGGAATTGAAAACTATGGAGAAGAGATAATCTTATCAAGAGAAATTACCCAAACTTCAAGTAGAGCAAGGGTAAACGGCTCACTCGTAAATCAGGAATTTATGAAAATCTTTAGGGAAATGTTTCTTGATATTCACTCACAACACCAAACGTATTCATTTTTACAGCCTAAATATCATATTGAATTGCTAAATTCTTATATAAACTCTGTAGGTCAGGCTTCACCTGACAAAAACTTCTGTTTGAATGAATATAAAACAAACTATACAAACTACAAACAAATGCTTTCAACTCTTGAAGAACTCAAAAATTCAGCTAACAAAACAGAAGATCAAATAGAGTTTTTAAAATTTCAGGTTGAAGAAATCGAAAACGCCGAATTAAATGACATAAACGAGGATGAAAAACTAAATAATGAGCTTGCGGTATTAGAAAATGTTGAAAAATTAAAAGAACTTACAGGTTCTTCTTATTGGTCAATATCAGGCGATGAAGGCTCTATATTAGAAGGACTGTTTCAGATTAAACAAAATCTGTCTAAGGCCTCCGGCATGGATAATTCTCTTGAGGAAATCGAGAGTGAACTTATTGGTGCAATCGACTCTCTTAAAGGAATTTCATCATTCTTAAGAGATTATTCTTCATCTTTGGAAAATGATGAAGAAAGAATTAATACAATTCAAGAACGTCTGTTTATACTTGATAAACTCAAACGCAAATACGGCGGAACGTTAGAAAACGTAATAAAAGAAGGCGAAAAATTACGCAAAGAACTTGACGGAATAGAATTTTCAACTCAAAACATAGAAGAGCTTGAGGTTAAGATAGAAGAACAACACAAATTACTTTTAGAACAAGCAGCAAAATTATCAGAAGAACGTAAAAAATACGCTAAAACTCTTTCTTCCTTGATAGTTGAAAAACTTGAAAAATTAGAATTACCAAAAGTAAAGTTTGTTATTGATATATTACCCTGTGAGCTTAATCAAAATGGTTCAGATAAAGTTGAATTTTTAATCTCAACAAATATATCAGAAGGACTTAAACCGCTGGCAAAAGTTGCTTCAGGCGGTGAAGTTTCAAGAGTAATGCTTGCTATAAAAACAATTTTTGCCGAAAGCGATAACATTGATACAATTATTTTTGATGAAATTGATACAGGAATATCGGGAAAAACATCACAAGCAGTAGCCGATGAAGTTAAAGAACTTTCTAAATACATGCAGATAATTATGATTACGCATCAAGCAATAATTGCTTCTAAATCCGATAGGCATATTTATGTATCAAAAACTCAAGATAATACAACTAATGTAAATATATCGGTTTTAGAAGGTGAACAAAAATTAAAAGCCATTGCTGAACTTGCAAGCGGGAGTGTTAATGATGAATCGCTTCAGTTTGCAAAGATGCTGGTCGGGTAAAAAAAGAAAGATAAATATACATTAGTTAACCGAATTGCTATCTATTATAATTTGAGGTATATTAGAATTTGTAACAAAAATCATATCCGGAGAGCTTAAAATGTTTAAAATAATAAGAAATAGTTTTAAAATAACTAACAGTTACATAGTCATTGCAACACCTCTCATATTATTTTCACTATTTTCAAGCATCTACATTATATTATCCTCAGGAGGAAATGCTTTAAGCTTAACTATAACCGCTATTTTGTTCTTTTTAATGCTTGGAGCATTCTTATCTGGTTGGTTGTTTATGATAAAAAAAGCTGTAACAAATCCTGAAGAAGAAAATAAAGACAGACTTATTTTTGAGTTTCCTGCCGGTGTCGGAGAGTATTTTTTATCTATTCTTGGTTTAATTGTTATTACAGTTTTTGTATCTGTCAGCTTAACAATACTAATAGCATTAGCAGGTAAAAAGATTATAGGGAATGCCGGAATTTCCTATAACCAGTTATCAAATGCAATTGCAAGTGTTGAAAGTATGAAAATTTTTCTGTCTTCATTAACACCTGAACAACTGTCAAAGCTTAAAGCGTGGAATCTGCTCATGCTATTTGGCATGATATTTAACTATTTTATTTTAATGTTTTATGCCCCTGTTTTATTTTTTAAAGACAAAAATCCCTTTAAAGCATTTTTCATAAACATTAAAGACACTTTTGGAAGAAAAATATTTAAAAACATATTTTTGTATATATTAATATTTATTATCTATACTATTTTATCGATATTAACTGCACTTTTTGGCGGAAATATATTTATTCATTTCATATTAACACTAATCAATTTCTACTATGCAAGTTTTACTGGAATTTTAATATTTAACTATTATTATTCAAACTATGCAAAAATCGGCTCTCAAGTTGATGCGAAAGTTTAAGCTTTAGAATACATAATGTTAACGTATTGATTTCCGACAGGACATCTTTGAAACCCGTATTTAGTCAACAGCCTGTCTGCACTCCCGCTTATTGAATCTAAGTACCCTATTAATAATGTCGAACTTTTATTCAGTCGTTGTCCTAATTTGTATGCAAGTCTATCTTGTTCTTTAAACGGAAGGTACATCCAAAAATTTCTGCAAGATAAAAAAGTGTTATCTGCAGGCAGAGTATCAACATCCTTAAAAATATCTCCCTGCTCAAAAATAATATTATCCGTCAAAATCTTTTTGGGTGATATAGTAAACAATCTGTCAGTAAATTCATCTCGTTTAATATTTACAAATTCATTCTGTCTATGATTTGTTATATTATGCATCCTTATAAAATCATCAGATGATGCACCGCATTCACCCCTCCTCGCCATCATGATATTTTCGGGGTTTATGTCTTTTGCAAGAATCGGAGTAAACTTTTTAACATTATCCGGAGCAAGAACCATTAATCCCATAAGAAAGGATATCGGTTCCATTCCGTTAGAGCAAGCATGGTTTATAAAATTCACCTTTTGCACATTTTTGTATTTGTCGCAAATATATTTAATTAAACTTTCCCAATCTAAATCATCACGGAAAAAATATGTTGTAGTTTTATATAGTTCTTTCCCGCTTTTATCATAAATCCACCTGTTATTTGCTTTATGGCTGATATTATATGGTCTGTTAAAAGTAATCGGTGATATTTGCATATACTTAACAAAACCTGTAAATATTTTTTTTGCGGGGGTAAATATACAGGGGGGGGTAAATATGCAAGGGGGGGGTAAATATGCAGGGGGGAAAATATAAATTGGTTGGTTGAACACTCAAGGAGTTTTGTATGAAAAGTTAAATAAAATTTTGTCAGGAGCCTGAACAAAGATAAATATATAATTTGTTTGATATTGTGCATATAATATTTTTTCAAAGTAGGTCAGGTTTCACCTGACGAATACTGTAAAAAGCTTATAGTATTGACTTAAGCCATTCAACTTACAACTCTTTAAATATAATTTCATAATTTAATAATTTTGCAATTTTCTGGCACTCAGTAAATGATATAGTATCTCTGTTGATTTTTCCGTACAAACATTTATTTCTTCCCCCCCCCTAATATTTACCCCTTTTGTCTAATGAAAAGTCATAAAAAACGCTTTATATTAATAATGTAATTAATCCGCAGATACCCACTTGTGCTTACAGGTTTATGGGATTGTATTTTCCCGAGAGGTTGCGGTAAAAAAGGCAGGTTTGTTGAGTTCCTGCCTTTTTTTATATGTTTTTGTTTATTGAAAAACCCCCTCTCCTGTTGAGGAGAGGGCTGGGGTGAGGTAAAAATAAACATAAATATATTATTGAACTTCTTTTACCTGTGCCCAAATCTCAGGGTTTTGTGAAGTGCAATCTGTGATATCAATTATTCTATAGTATGGCACCGGAGCGGTTGATATATGAACAATTCCGTTTACCGTTTCTTCTTTGTTTACCCCAAAATGCCCTGCAATTAATGCTTTCACATTGTTGTGTTTTGATAGCATTTCAACGTATTTATCCCCTTTAAAAGTAATGTAATTCTCTTTCTTCTCCGGCGGTACAATAGGGAAATGCTGAAGAATTATTACATTTTTCTTTGGGTATAAGTCTAAAGTTGCATCAACCCATTCTGTAACATCATTTTTATAATACCCTATAGTGCTTGGAATAACATCTTTAGCACCATCTGCCACTAAAAATATCATTCCCCCTCTTTCAAATGTGTAATTAATGTCTTCGTGTTTGTAGTTGGGAAGCTTTTTCTTTAAATAAGCCATAAATTGTTTTTTGCTCAAATCTTTATGCTTATTAACATCTCTATCGCCGATTAAAACATATACAGGTTTTTTGAATTTTTTTATATGTTTAACAAAAAGCTCCAGATTTTCTTGAGAAGGGTTATTAAGATTATCGCCCGTAAAGACAACAAAATCAACATCTTTTTGTTTATTTACATCTTTAATTATTTTATTAAGATTATCAACATTGTTTGTTTTTGAATATCTCACATCAGTAATTTGCACAAATCTCAAATCACGAGCAAAGACATTGGATATAAAAAATAACATAATAAATAAAGTGATTAAAAATTTTTTCATATTTACGCCTACAATTTACCCTTGCAATTTATCCATTATATTTACACTACCCCATTTTAGCATAAAATAGTGAAATATTTTCAAAAATAAGTTATAATATACATGCAATGTACAAATCATAGGCAGGAACTCCCAATGTCTTTTGATTTTTCATCAAATATCAACCCACCAATGAAAGCAGGCGCAGCATACAAGGACGGAAGCGGTATGGGCGGCGGCGGAATGTACTTTCAACAAGGAAAGAAACGAAAAGATCAGCCTGAAGAAGATTTGTTTGAAAGAAGTGATGATAAAGATCAAAACGAAATCGCTTTTTCCGAACTTCCCGAAGAAGAAATTCCTCACGACAATATCGTAAACAACTTTGTTAATTGGTTTAGGCTAAAGAAAAAATGATTAAATTTTAGAATTAATCTCTTTCTGCTTTTGTACTACAATGTACATAGGAGGAATTGTTATGGATTGGCAGAAAGAGGATTTGAAGTATATTTGGCACCCGTGTTCACAGATGAAGGATTATGAAACACTGCCTCCGATTGTGATTGAGCGAGGCAAGGGCATTAATTTGTATGATATCAACGGCAAATGCTACAAAGACGTTATAAGCTCATGGTGGTGCAATCTTTTAGGACATTCTCACCCTAGAATTAATGAAGCAATAAAAAAACAGGTTGATACTTTAGAACACGTTATTTTTGCTAATTTTACCCATAAAACAGCGATTACACTCTGTCAAAAATTAATGGAGGTTTTGCCTAAGGGGTTGTGCAAATTTAATTTTGCGGATAACGGTTCTGCTGCTATTGAGATGGCTTTAAAGATGAGCTTTCAATATCACTATCAAACAGGAAATCCTCAGAAAAAAAGATTTATGGCGCTTGCTGATGCTTATCACGGTGAAACACTGGGTGCATTAGCAGTGGGCGGTGTTGACTTGTACTCTGAACTCTATAAACCCTTGCTTCTGGATGTAATAAGAATAGAAGGAATTGACTGTTATCGTTGTCAGTGGGGGAAGTGCAGAGATTGCTGTAACTGTGAATGTTTTGTAAAAGCAGAGGAAGCATTCAAAAAATATGCAGACGAAACTGCGGCAATTATTGTAGAACCATTGCTTCAAGGCTCTGCCGGAATGAAAGTGTATCCGCCTCTATATTTAAAGAAATTAAGAGAATTATGCGACAAGTATAATGTACATTTGATAGCTGATGAGATTGCAACAGGCTACGGAAGAACAGGAAAGTTTTTTGCTTTTGACCACGCAGGAGTCAGCCCTGATATAATGTGTTTATCTAAAGGACTAACAGGCGGATATATGCCGATGTCAGTTTGTGTAACGACTCAAGAGATTTATGATGCGTTTTATGACGATTACTTAAAGGGTAAAGCTTTTATGCACTCTCATACTTACGCCGGAAATCCGCTTGCGTGTTCAGCCGGAATTGAGGTTTTGAACATTATGAAGGAGGAGGAAATTATTCCTCGTGCAGTTGAAAAGGCAAAGTATTTTAACAAGATTATTAAAGAAAAATTTTTACCGCTTGAAAACGTGGGTGAAGTACGCTCGATTGGGTTAGTGAATGCAATAGAACTTGTAAAAGATAAGAGTACAAAAGAACCTTTGGATTATACAAAACGAACAGGATACCAGATTTATAAAAAAGCATTGGAAAAAGGGGTTATCCTAAGACCTTTGGGTGATGTCATATACTTCAATCCGCCTTTAATAATAGAAAAAGATGACATGGATTTTGTAACAGATGTTGCTTTAGAATGCATGAAAGTTTTTGTCAGGTAAAACCTGACATAAATATACATGTTTACCCCTAGTCATAAAAATTAAAATCTTTTGGTAATTCTTTTTCAACTATTTTTATAAAATCGGAGCATTTGAATCCAAAAGCATTTGCAAGTTTCCATACGGTTGTAATTTTAGTATCAGCAAGTCCTTTTTCCAATTTTGACAAAAGACCGTTACCGATATCATATTCAAACGAGAGTTTATTTATGCCCTTTTTTTGTAATGTTCTCTGATGTTTAATTACTTTACCAAGTGCATATAATAGCTGTCGTTTATTTTCTTCTTGTAATTTTATATCAATATCCTCTTGCATATATATTTATCTTAAGTTATATTGATTACATACTATTGAATATAATCTATAGAATACAGTCGATGATTTATGAGAAAGAGAACTGTTTTATCAATAATATTTACTTTTTTAATTACTCTGATATCTAACAAATTTTGGCTTGTCATGACAGACGGACATACAAGTTTTAAGTTTGATATTTTTGTAATTATTATTGTTTTGTCCTTTTTATTATTTTATAAATTAACAGACTATATCGCAGATTTTAAGACCGTATTGGGCAAGTCAAGGATTGATATAATTTTTTTAACAATATTTTTTATATTTCTTTTTATTCCGATGTCGCACATAAATAAGTCTGATATATCAGAGCAAGAAAACAGATATTTGACAGAATTTAAACCTTTTATAATAAACGGTAAAATAAATTTTGAATTTGGTGATAATTTTGAAAATTGGTTTAATGACAGATTTTGTTTTAGACAGACATTTATTAATATACACAATTCAATACTTCCTGAAAAAATGCCGGAAAATGGTATTCTTGATGATACAACCGGTTTTACTTATACAAATAATTTATTTAAACACGATGATATTAATACTATACAAACAAATCTTAAAAGTTTATATAAGTTTGATTCATTCTGTAAAAAACATAACATAAAATTATATACACTTATAGTACCCTCAAAAGCCGATATACATGAAACAAAACTGGCTGCAAAAAGAATATCAGTAAAAGAGCAAAATAAGAAACATGAAGATTTTATAAAATACATAAAACAAGTACAGGCTGAAAATAAAATTAAAGTCATTTATCCTTATGAAGAGATGAAAAAGGCATCAAAAAAAAATTTAATGTTTTTTAAAACTGAGCATCATTGGACAGATGACGGAGCTTTTGTAGGGTACAAAGCTTTAATGAAAGAAATTAAAAAAGATTTTCCCGATATCAAAATCTTAGAAAAAAATGATTTTAATAAATTTTATGATAAAAATGTACGAGGGGATTGGTACAGAAATTTTGATTATGGTCAAGATTGCAAAAGATTAGCTTTAACAGAAAGATTATGCAAAAAGTATCATACTCAAGAGTATGTGTATTATAAACATAAGCAATACGATTCATTGCATCAAGATGAATCAGATATACCTTTTCATAAAACAAAAACATATTATTATCCTCTTGGAGCAAATTATCGTGTAATACAGCTGGGAACAAGTCAAAATGAAAATCTCACAGAATTTATTCCTTTTACATTCAAAAATACTAAAAGAATACGTAATAATAATGTAAAACAACTTCCGGAACAAGAGGTTTTTAAAATTATGAAATATTATGAAAAAGAAATGCTGGATTATAAACCTGACATTATTGTTTTTTGTATAACAACAGGGAACATTAAATCTTTGCATAATTTATTTGAAAAGGATTAGTATATGCTTTTTAGTTCAATGACATTTGTATTTGTGTTTTTACCGATAGTTCTTCTTTTATATCTTGTAACAAAAAGAGAACTCCATAATCCTATACTTTTAGTTGCAAGTATAATTTTTTATGCTTGGGGAGAACCTAAGTATTTAGCAATAATGCTTTTGACAATTCTAGCCAATTATTTAGGGGCAATCGGTATAAATAAGTATAAAAATCAGTCAACGTTTATTTTAATTCTAACTATTTTGACCAACATAGGGTTTTTAATCTATTTTAAGTATTTTAATTTTCTAATCTCAAATTGCAACAGTATTTTTCATTCTCATATTAGCGCACTTGATATAGTTATGCCGATTGGTATTTCTTTTTATACATTTCAAGCTTTATCTTATGTTATTGATGTTTATAGAGGTGAGTGTAAAGTTCAAAAAAATATTTATAAACTGGCGCTATATATCTGCTTATTCCCACAATTAATAGCCGGTCCTATTGTAAAATATCACGATATAGAAGAACAAATTGATTCGAGAGAAGTTAATTTTGACAAAGTTTCTTATGGTGTTAAACGTTTTATTATAGGTTTATCAAAAAAAATGCTTATAGCTAATACTCTTGGTGCTATAGTTGATAAAATATTTGTGCAAGACCCGCATAATTTTTCACATATAGTCGCTTGGCTGGGTTCTTTTGCGTACACTTTTCAACTGTATTTTGATTTTTCGGGATATTCTGATATGGCGATAGGTCTTGGTATGATTTTTGGGTTTAGATTTATGGAAAACTTTAACTACCCGTATATTTCAAAATCTATAACAGAATTTTGGCGCAGATGGCATATCTCACTTTCAACTTGGTTTAAACAGTACGTTTATATTTCACTTGGGGGAAATAGAGAAGGAAAATTAAAAACATTTAGGAACTTAGGAATAGTATTCCTGTTGACAGGTATATGGCATGGTGCAGAGTGGACTTTTATAATTTGGGGTATCTGGCATGGGTTCTTTATTATTTTAGAAAAAGGGTTAAATATCAAAGATTTCGAAAGCAAAACTCATCCGACTTGGATAAACGTTCTAATGCATATTTATTGTATATTTGTTTTTTCTGTCGGCTGGGTAATTTTTCGCTCGCCTAATATGACTTACGCATGGAGATATGTCATGAATATGTTTGGGGGATTAAGACTTCATACAAATGAATTTCTATTTTCCAACCAATATTATATAGACAGATTTGAAATTTTAGTTTTTATAGTAGCAATTCTGTGTTCTATGCCAATATTTAAAAATATTCTTAATGTCGAAAATAAGCCTGCTAAAGCTTTTATAAATATTTGGTTATTGTTTTTATTCTTTTTATCTGCAATAACCATAGCCTCTTCAACATATAACCCGTTTATTTATTTTAGGTTTTAATATTTTTGTTATTTTATTGATTATAACTTGCAATTATAAAACTTGTTAACAACATAAAAAAGAACTTTCAATTATACTCACATCATTTTTGACTTCAAAATTTGTGCAGCTGATATCAGGATATCGATACTGGTGGAAAACGGTGGTGCGTAAGTCAGGTCAGCATCTATAAGTTCTTCAACAGTTATTCCCTGCAATAGTCCAATTGATACTGTATTTACCCTTTTATCAGCATCACCGCATCCGATAGCTTGTGCGCCCAGCAGTTTATGCGAACGCTTATCCGCAACGAGTTTAAGCGTGATATTTTTAACCTCAGGCATATAACCTGCCTTATCACGTTTTGTTATTAAGACTGATACTACATCGTAGCCTTGTTTTATAGCTTCTTTTTCGGTTAAGCCTGTTCTTGAAATATTTAAATCTCTGTACCTTAAAACCGCAGAACCCAAAATTCCTTCAAAATCCTCTACTCCTCCTGAAACATTTATTGCACAGACTCTTCCTTCTTTATTTGCTGTAGAACCCAAAGGAACCCAAACTGGAGAATTTGATATCATATTAATTTTTTCGACACAATCACCGCAGGCATAAATATCTTTAATATTTGTTTCCATTCTGCTGTTAACCTTGATAGCACCTGTCGTTCCAAGCGTAATTCCTGCATCTTCTGCTAAATTAACAACAGGTTTTACTCCTGAAGCTACAATTACCATATCGGTTTCAAAGCCGTACCCTTTAGTCGTTATAACGTCTAAAACAGACTCTTCGCCTACTATTTCGCTTACGGTATCGTTATTGATAATTTTTACTAAATTATCAGAGTTTTCTAATATATAATCTTGAACGAGAGTAGAAATATCCTCGTCCAGCATTGAAAGAACAAATGGCGAGCGTTCGACAAGTGTAACTTGTTTTTTGTTTTTAACAAACGCTTCAACAAGCTCAACCGCAATATATCCTCCGCCAATCACGGTAATATGTTTAGCCTCTTTCATACCCTCTTTTATTGCGATTCCGTCATCGAGTGTTCGAAGGGTATAAATTCTTTTGGATTTAATATTTGCAAAATCAGGAATAAAAGGTTCAGCACCTGTTGCAATTACAAGTTTGTCGTATTCTACAAACTGCCAATCTTCTGTTTGCAAATTTTTTACCATAATCTTTTTATCAGCAGGAAGAATTTTTGTAACAAGTTTCTGTGTATGTATATGTATTCCGCTCTTTTCAAATTCTTCTTTGGAGCGAACAATCAGTTGTTTCCAATCCTGAAAATCCCCTGCGATATAATATGGCATTCCGCAAGAGGAATAAGAAACGTAATTATCTTTTGTATAAATATGGAGTTCCGCATCAGGAAGGGTTCTTTTTGCTTTTGCTGCAGTTTTAGCACCGGCTGCAACACCGCCTATAATAATAATTTTCATACAAAAATTATTATAGTCTGACAAACACTTTGCAATCGGACAACAGGATATACTGATATTATCTGTAAATATTATTTACTAAATTTAAATCATCAGGTGTCAGTTTTTGGGGAATCTCTTTTGAATGTGTATCTTCTGCAGAGTATGCATACATTATGCTTTTTGGATTAGTAGAGTGAGTATTTATGCCGATAGCATGTCCGGTTTCATGCAGCATTACTCTATAGAGCTGGGGAGCAGGAATAGGGTATGTTTTTCGTGCAACTACTCCATTATCACCGACAAGTTCTTGTACAAATTTATACGCTATATAAATATCATTATGTACAAAAAAACCATTTTTATTAGCAGACATATGGGTACAGCCGATTGCTGAAATATTTCCGCAATATGTATTATTTTCTACAAAATGGACGGTAATATCAGCTTTATCTTTTGAAGCATCGTTCAAAAACGTAAACCAAACCGCTGAATTAGTTCGTGTTTGCCATTGCAGAAATGCATTTTTCATAATCTTACTTGTATAAGAATTGCCCGGAATATAAACTTTTATAGGTCTAACTTCCCATCTTGGCTTAGATAAGGCAAATGTCGATGTTAATGTCAAAATGAATACACAAAATAATATTAAAATCTTCTTCATAAAATTCTCGGGGTTAGTAATATTTATATTTTAAACTATATTTTAATTGTTTTCAAGGAATTACATAATAAAAGTCAGGAACAAACCCGATAAAATGCTTATTACAAGCAAAAATCCTATAATTTTCATTGTGTCTTTAAAGTCATTATTTTTTAATAAAACTAACAATCCTAAACCTGCGTTTGATAAAAGAGCACTCATTGCAGCACCAAAAGTTATAGAACCTTTTATTAACATCATTGTTACACCAATTGATATTGCACAATTCGGAATTAAGCCTATAAAAGATGCAATGATAGGTTGAATATATTTTCCGCTATGAAGCAAATTTGTTATAGACACGCTTTCCAAGCAATAGTTTAAAATAAGCGTTATAACAAGAATAAATCCGAAAACATTAGCCGTGTGGATAATCGGGTGAATAAGAATTTCTCTTTTATGCCCGTGTTCAATATCGTGTTTACAGCATCCTTCTTCTTCAATAAAATCAACAGAAAAATCTTCATTTTTTACTATAGCCTGAGGTCTTATTATATCAATTAAATACCCTGCAGTTATACCTATAACAAGTTTTACCGCAACAATAGGAATTATTAAATAAGCTTTAGCCGGTGTTGCAAGAAGTATTGGTATTGTCTCATCGGATGTCGCAAGATATACTGCAATTAAGCAGCCTCTTGTAATTATTTTTTTTGAATACAAACTGCTTGCAATAACAGAAAACCCGCATTGGGGAATAATTGATGCCAATCCCCCGACCAATATTCCGCTTTTTCCTGTCTTTTTTAATACAGAATTAAGTCTGTCCGCATAGAAAAATTCCAAAAGTTCTATTATTAGAAATACAATGAACAAAAATGGCAAAAGATGAACGCTATCACAAATCGCATCAATTACCCAATCTGCAAACGGCAATTTTTCTATTAAACCGTCTATCGGAGAAAACAACCACTCGTTAAGCTCATTAATTTTATTAATAAAAGAAACTAACATAGCTTTAATTTACCATAAATTTTAAAAATAAAAAAGAGAGTGAAAAAAAAGACACTTGAAAAACAGAAAAATAGCTTTATAATGATAGTGGAATCGGAGGTTAATGTGTATGTATTTGATGAGTACACCTATGTTTAGGGCGCAGCAAAAACAGAATTTGATTAGAAAAAATTATAATGAAATTTATGCTCACGAAGCGGCGCATAAACGTGCAGGCGGCTCTCTTGCTGGCCCGATAGTCATTGAGTATAACGGGGAAGGGATTCCGGTCGGCGGACACGTATCTATCAAAATGCCCAAACTCAATCAGGAAAATCCGCAGCAAACAATTGATGAAGCAGATATTGTAATAAAGTCCGCTCTTGCACCTTCGGATCCGTCATCACAGGATTTAAAAGTTGCTTCTCAGGCGAAAGGTTTAAAACAGAAGGCTCAAAAAATAAAAGCCGGAAAACTTGATTATTATGCTTAAAAATTTTATAAAATTATTCTTGTTCGTGATTTGGTTCAATAGCCTGCGGCTTTGTACGCAGACTGATTATACTCAAAACAATCATTATCAAAATTAGAATTGCAATATAGAAAAAATAGTTTTTTAAGGTTCCTGTAAAATAGGTAGCTAAAGCTCCGCCACCAATTGCACAGAGCGTAAGTACCGCAACGGTTTTCTTTTGAGATAAACCTGCTTTTAGGAGTTTGTGGTGAATATGTTCTGCATCAGCCACAAATGGTGATTTCCCCTTCATAATTCTTCTGATGCTTGAAAAAGTTATATCAATAATAGGTACGGCAAGTACAAGGAACGGTAATAATACTGCAAGAGCAGCTCCCTTCATTACTCCTGCTATTGATAAAGTAGCAAGCAAAAAACCTGAAAATAATGCCCCTGAATCACCCATAAATATTTTTGCAGGATTGAAGTTGTAAGTTAAAAACGCAAGCATAGAACCTGCTAAAATGAAAGCGATTAAAGCTGTTACAGATGGATTAGGGCTCATTGCAGCTGCAATGAGAGCAAGTGTAATTGAACTTACTGTGATAACAGAGCCTGCAAGTCCGTCAACACCGTCTATAAAGTTTACCGCATTTGATATTCCCGCTATCCATAAAACTGTAATCGGATAGGACAATAATCCAAGCTTTAACGGTTCACCGCCAAACGGGTTAAATATTGTATCTATTTGAACCCCTAATAAGTAAACAATTGTAGCTACAGTTAATTGAATAAAAAGTTTAAACTTTGCATTGAGGTTATAAACATCATCTACTAAACCCAAAAGAAACATCAAAGAACCTCCCAAAAGAATTCCTGATAAAAGGCTTCCATAAGGATAGTAGCTTAAAAGTACAAGAACTAAAAAAGTTAGCATTGCACTTGACCATATAGCAACACCGCCTAAACGTGATATTGGAGTTTTATGTATCTTTCTTTCATTAGGAAGGTCAACAAGCCCTTCTTTTTGAGAAAATTCTATAACTAAAGGAACAATAAATACACCAATCAGGTATGAAATAAAAGCTCCTATAATATGTGCGTGTGTTAGTTTGATTATCATAATATCCTTTTTGTCGGTGCGTTAAAACGACGCACCCTATTTTTTATTACATTATTAAAATGTAGGTCAGGTTCTACCTGACAATAACTTTATTCTATGATAAATAGAAGGTAGGGTAAATATAAAATGTAAATTTTTGTAACAATTTATTCGTTTTTACCCCTATACCCCTAAAGTTTTTTCAAAAAGCTGCCGATATATGAACATGTAAGATTATGTTTTAACTCAAGAAAGGAGTTTTGATCATGAGTTTTATTTATAATAAGCCATTATCAATGGAACAAATTTTTTCTATGTTTAATAAAAAGGGCGGGGATAAAATTGACAAAGAAGAAGTTGCAAATGCTAAGAATATAAAAATTTTTGAAGGTTTTCAAATACAAGAAGGCTGGACATTAGAAGATTTTGAACGAGAAAATTCGGAAACTTATAGTCGTTACGAAGAACTAACAACTGAAGCTTGGGCTAAACAACAAAAAGAGAACGGAATTACAGCTGAAGAAAGAGAAAAGGCTAGTCAAATTTTGAATGAACTGCATAATCATCAAATGGAAAAGCTGGAAAAACTTCAAAAAGATAACTGTAAAGAGATGGTGCCAAAATTCGGTATTGATAATGAAGCTAATAAGAACGAGTAAAATCAATTTTAACAAAGCTATGTAAGTGTGAATCATTTGGAGCATAAGAACTGATTGAACCTCACCCATTTTTCTAATACTCGTGCAGAGCCTTCGTATTGAAAAATTACCCTCTCCAACCGGAGAGGGTAGCAACCTTGTAGCCCTGTAGGTCAGGCTCTGCCTGACAAAAACTTAAGTTTGTCTGCGTTACTTGCCGACAAAAAGCCGTTTCTCTTCGAGGAGAGAATAGAATTACAATACGAAAGCCGTTAGGCTTGAGAATTAGTAACGTAGGGTGGGCAAAGCCGTCAGACGTGCCCACCTATATATTTTTCCTAATATAGCGGATATTTTTTACAAAGTTTCAAAGAATCTTGTCTTAATGAATCTAAGATATCGTCGTTATCTGAGTTTTTAATAGCTTCTGCTATAATTCTTGCAACTTCTCTCATATCATCTTCTTTGAACCCTCTTGTTGTCATAGCAGCGGCACCAAGTCTGATACCTGATGTTACAAACGGGCTTTGAGGATCATTAGGAACCGTATTTTTATTAGCGGTAATCCCCACTCTCTCTAATACATTTGCCATATCCTTACCTGTCTTGCCTGTTTTTCTAAGGTCTAACGTCATAAGGTGATTTTCTGTCATTCCGCCAACAATATCCAATCCGTTATCAAGTAAACCTTTTGCCATAGCCTTAGCATTAGCTACAACTTGTTTAGCGTATTCCTTAAAAGAAGGCTGCAAAGCTTCTTTAAGAGCAACCGCTTTGCCTGCTATAATGTGTTCCAACGGCCCGCCTTGAATCCCTGGGAATACTGCTTTATCTATGGCTGCTGCATATTCTTCATCACACATAATAATACCGCCTCTTGGGCCTCTCAAAGTCTTATGAGTGGTTGTTGTAACAATTTGAGCGTACCCGCTTGGAGAAGGGTGAACACCGCCTGCTACAAGACCTGCAATATGAGCAATATCAGCCATCAAAATTGCACCAACTTCGTCAGCGATTTCTCTAAAGCGTTTAAAATCAATAACTTTAGAATAATTACTTGCTCCGCAAATAATAAGTTTTGGTTTACATTGAAGTGCTAATTCTCTAACGTTATCATAATCAATACAGCCATTTTCATCAATGCCGTATTGAGTTACATTAAAATAAGTACCGGAAAAGTTAACAGGCGAACCATGGCTTAAGTGTCCGCCGTTTGATAAATCCATACTCAAAACGCTATCGCCGTGTTTAAGCAAAGCAAAAAATACTGCCATATTAGCTTGTGCTCCGGAGTGAGGCTGCACGTTTGCGTGGTCCATGTGAAAGAGTTCACAAGCTCTTTTTTGTGCAAGTTCTTCTATCTTATCTATTACTTCACATCCGTTATAATATCTTTTATGCGGTTTCCCTTCTGCGTATTTATTAGTCAAAACACTTCCGCAAGCCTGCATAACCGCAGGTGAAGTAAAGTTTTCGCTTGCAATAAGTTCAATCGTGTTTTGTTGTCTTTCAAGCTCTTCATCAATATATTGAGCAACATCAGAATCAACTGCTCTTACTTTATCCAAATCAAAAAGTTTTTCCATAGTTATCCCCATTATCTTCCTCCCTTCAACACATATTTATTCTATTATATTTTAAATCTCAAATTAAGTAAACTTTGTTACATAAAAAAGACACATGCTTTAAGCATGTGTCTTTTTTACGAATTTTATATTAGTTCTTTTTATTTAATAGTTGATTCAGAAACGTAATCAATTGCTTCTTCAGTTTGCTTAGCAGCTTGTTTTTCTTTTACATATCCTTTTGTAATAATACTGTCTTCCGGTACAAACGGATACCTTTCGACAGGTTGTTTTTTAGAAGGTAAAAATCCTGTCGGGACGCTATATGATGATTGATTGTAATTTACAAATTCATCTTTTGGTTTCAAAACTTCTTCTATGAATTTCATATCAGCGTCCTGCGTCGTTTTTTTAATGATTCTGGAAGTATTTCCGTTAAAATTAATTTTTGAAATTTTTGAGATATGCATTTTTATTCCTTTCGTACTTATATATCTTTATCTAACCATATAAAAATTTTTTTTTGTTTAATTTGAATAATATATTTATCATTTCTTAATAATTGATGTTCTTTTAGACCTAATCAAACATTTCTTTTTCAAATTTATCTATATAGTCATTAATAGCTTTCAGTGAATCGAGATGTGCTTGTTTTGGATCAACAACTCTATCCCTTTTAATCAAATGAGTAATAATATTATCAACCATACCCATAATATTAACAGGATTGTCTTTTGCACCTCTTGCGGTTAAAACTTTACCGTTTTTCATTATAAGACAATCGTATTCTTTGTCATTTGATAGTATTTTAGCAGCAGTACCGTCTTTTAGAGGTATGCTTGATATGCACATGTCGTTGCGTCGAGCAAATCTTCTTAAATTTTTCAAATCTTCAGGTTTGATTTTATTAGCTCTGATTTTATCTGCTATTGTATTTAATTTTAATACCATATTTTGTTTCTCCTTTTGTAACTTTATTTTGTTTAAAATATGTGAACAAAAATTTTTGTTATTTAATTAATAAAAATTTACAAAAAAAGAGTTTAATTTAATTTTTCAATAAGTTCTTCTTTCCACTTTATAAACCATTCAATCAACGGCTTAACTTCGCCGAACTGAAAATTGAACCCCTTAGCTATTTCTTCATCTATGAGTGTTGCATAGTCAATGTTGTATGCCATTACTTCCGGATTTAAATTATCATCTTTGGTTTCAGGATTTGATATGTGATTTTCAATTTTATCAAGTACTGATGAATAATTTAGACCTTCATAGGCACAAAATGGGATATTAAGATTTTTTGTATCGCCTTTTTTAAATGTCATTAAACCAAAAGTTCTGCAAACAAGGCCACGATAAGCATAAACAGTACATTCATCATTTATCAAAAACGGGCAATTGTATCTAAATTTTTCATCAGGTTTTTCTTCATTGTGTTTTTGTTTTTCAATAATGACCTTGTCTATATTATCCAAAACTTGCTTTTGAATATCCGGTTCAAGCTCTAATAAACCTTTGTAAATAAGCTGAAATTCTATATCCGAATACGGAAATTGAGCTTTCTTACAGCATTTAGAGCAGCCTTTTTTACAACAGATATATTCCTTTTGACTATCAAAATGTTTTTGGACTTTATTAGTAATATAAGCCAGATACAAAAGATAATTTTCTAACATAAGACTAATTATAACATAAAAAACAGGCAGTTTTGTCTGCTAAAACTGCCTGTTTTTTTATATTTTGTTCTAATTAAACTTCAACTGTTTGCTCGTTAGCGTGTCCTTCTTTTCTTTCGAAAACAAGTTTTTCCTTACCTTCGCCTTCTGAGGTATCAAGCTTCAACAAGATTGTATCTCCAGGTTGGTAAGCATTACCCAAAATTTCTTCAGCAAGTTGATCTTCAATCTTTCTTTGGATAAGTCTGCGTAAAGGTCTTGCACCGTAAGCTTCATTATAACCGTCTTTTGCAAGGTAATCCTTCACTTCATCAGTAACTTCAATAGAAAGCTCTCTTTCTGATAATCTCTTGAATAAGTCTTTCATCATCAAGTCAACGATTTGTCTGATTTCTTCCTTACTTAAGTGTGAGAATACGATTATGTCATCGATACGGTTCAAAAATTCAGGTCTGAAGGCTTTCTTAAGTTCTTCATTAACCGTATCTTTGAGTTTTTCATATTTGTCCTTCTTAGCATCGTCGGCTGAAGCTGAGAAACCAAGCTTGCCTTGAGTTGTAATCATACTTGCACCAACATTTGATGTCATGATAATGATTGTATTCTTGAAGTTAATATGTTTACCCTTAGCATCAGTCAAACGCCCGTCATCAAGGATTTGAAGCAGGATGTTGAATACATCAGGGTGAGCTTTTTCAATTTCGTCAAAAAGAATAACAGAATAAGGTTTCTTTCTGACAAGTTCTGACATATGGCCGCCATCATCATATCCTACGTACCCAGGAGGGGAACCGATAAGTTTTGCGGTAGAATGTTTTTCCATAAATTCTGACATATCTACACGAATCATATTATCTTCACTGCCAAATACGGCTTCTGCAAGAGCTTTTGCAAGCTCTGTTTTACCAACACCTGTAGGACCTGAGAAGATAAAACTACCGATTGGTCTGTTCGGTGATTTTAAGCCTACTCTTGCACGTCTTATCGCTTTAGAAATAGCTACAACCGCATCACTTTGACCGATTACACGGTTGTGAAGAGTTTCTTCAAGTCTCATTAATCTTTCAGATTCACCTTCTGTAAGCTTGGTAACAGGAACTCCTGTCATTGTTGCGATAACTTGTGCAACATCTTCTTCTGTTACAGTCGGTTTGTTAGCATCATTTTGTCTTCGCCATTCTTCAGAAACTTCTCTGATTTTGTCTTTCATGTTAGCTTCGTCATCTCTTAAAGCTGATGCTCTTTCAAATTCTTGATTTCTGATTGCATCTTCTTTTTCCTTGATAATAGCCTTGAGTTCCTTGTCAAGCTCTTTTCCTTCGGGACAAAGAGTGCAAACTTTTAATCTAACCTTAGATGAAGCTTCATCAATTACGTCAATTGCTTTATCAGGCAAAAATCTGTCATTTATGTATTTGCTTGATAATTTTGTAGCAGCAACAATTGCTTCATCAGATATGTTCAATTTGTGGTGTTCTTCGTACTTGGATTTTAAACCTCTGATAATCTCAATAGTTTCATCAATAGAAGGTTCTTCAATGATTACAGGTTGAAAACGTCTTTCAAGAGCTGAATCTTTCTCAACATATTTTCTGTATTCATCAGATGTTGTCGCACCGATAACTTGAAGCTCGCCTCTTGATAGAGCCGGTTTCAGAATGTTAGCCGCATCGATGGCTCCTTCTGCAGCACCTGCGCCAATCAAAGTATGCATTTCATCAATAACTAGAATTACATTTCCTGCTTGACGAATTTCATCCATTATCTTTTTAAGTCTTTCTTCAAATTCACCGCGATATTTTGTACCTGCAATCAACAAGCCCATATCAAGCTGAATGATTTTCTTATCACTCAAAATATCAGGAACTTCATTATTAGTAATTCTGATAGCGAGACCTTCCGCTACGGCTGTTTTACCAACTCCGGGTTCACCCAATAATACAGGGTTATTCTTAGTTCTTCTTGCTAAGATCTGTATAACACGTTCAATCTCTTTTTCTCTGCCTACAACCGGATCTAACCTCATCTCTGATGCGGCAAGAGTCAAATCTGTACCGTATTCATCAAGACTGGGTGTTTTAACCTTGCTTGCAGAAGAACTTGAAGATGACGATGAACCTGAACCTCCACCGACACCTGAGCCAGCAGTCGGTTTAGAATCTCCGAGCATCTTAACTACATTACTTCTTACTTTATTAAGATCAACACCTAAGTTTTCTAATACACGTGCAGCGACACCTTCTCCTTCACGGATTAAACCTAAGAGCAGGTGTTCTGTTCCGATGTAGTTATGACCTAATTGTCTTGCTTCATCCCAAGAAAGCTCTAAAACTCTTTTTGCTCTGGGGGTGAAAGGAATTTCTACCGCAACAAAACCTGAACCTCTGCCGATAATTTTTTCAACTTCAATTCTTGCATCTTTTAAGTTCACTCCCATTGACTTAAGAGTTTTTGCGGCAATACCCGTGCCTTCGCCGATTAAACCAAGCAAAACCTGCTCAGTACCGACAAAATTATGACCAAGTCGTCTGGCTTCTTCTTGTGCCAGCATAATAACCTTGATCGCTTTTTCAGTAAAACGTTCGAACATTAATAAATTTCCTCTTCTTAAATACGTATTTATCTAAGATAATTCTACTAGATGTAGCCTAAAAATTCAAGGGGG
>CACYKP010000023.1 GCA_902775025.1 uncultured bacterium
TATTAAATCGTACAAAGCTTGGTTATATGGTGTTTGAACATTATATTTTTTACCCAATTTTATTATTTCGCCTGAAAAAATATCGACTTCTGTTTTTCTGCCTGCAAGGACATCTTGAAGCATAGAGGTTTTACCTTCTTCGCACATTTTATTTAAGGCTTCAAGAGCATCAATTTGAAGCTTTTCTATGTATTTTACTCCTTCTTTTTCTGCAATCAGGCAAACTTCATTAATAATTTTTTTAGCAAAATCAATAAAATTCACATTCTGTCTAAGTTCTCCGAATGTCATGTTTAAAATTGCCGAAAGCGGATTAGCATAACAATTAAATGTATATTTTAGCCACATTGAATAATTGATGTCTTCAGGCATGGAAAAATTTATTCCTGTTTTTGTAAAGAAGTCATGTATAAAATCGTCTTTTACGATAACTATTTCGCCCACTCCATCTTGGTTTACGGAATTATCAACTCTTACGGCACTATGACCTATAAAATATGATTTTAAGACTTTTGCTTGCGGATAAAAGTTTTTAATTTGTTCTTCTGATGAAATACCGTTTATAAGTGATATTATTCTTGTGTTTTCTCCGACAAAATTTTCAATACTTTTTATTGCTGAATTTAAGCCATAAGATTTAGTGGCAATTATGATTAAATCAGCTATAAATTTATCAGAGGGTAAAATATATTCAAAATCCTGTTCTTTACCGTTAAATACCGGTTTAGATTTTTGATATCGTTTGATACGTTCTTCATCAGCCAATATGTATAAATCACATTTGGTTAAAAGCTTTACTGCATAAGTAAGTCCGACTGCCCCTAATCCTATTAAAACAACTTTTTGCATAGAATTATTTTAAACCAAATTCCAAAAAGGTGCAAAAATGTATAGTACAAACCTTGTCTTTTTTCGTTTATAATTTTATTTATGAAGATTAGAGCAAAACATATTTTTGTAGGAATTGCATCTGTTGGTGTTATCACGCTTGCAGGAATTGGTGCTGTATATAAATGGGGGATACCTGCCGTTGTAAACAGTCCTGCTGCCGCAAACTTTGTACAAAAAGAAGCTTCTAAAATGCTTAATGCAGATGTTAAGATAGTGAAACCTCATCTTAAAACCGGCATGGAGATAGCGTTTACGGTTGACAAGTTGACTATTGATAAAGATGGTAAAAACTATTTAACACTATCTGATATTGATACTTTGTTTTCGCTGCACAAACTTCATAAAAAAAGCATTATAGTAAAAAAAATGCTTGCAAAAGACATATATGTTGATGCGTATAATCTTTCAAAAATTCTTCCGCATCAAGAAAAAAAGAAAGAAAAAAAGCCTTCACCAATCGGATTAGATATGTATAATACCCTTTTAGGTGTTAAAAATGTTACCCTTGTTTATCATACGCCTGAGTTTGATTTTGATTTGAAAGCTAAACATGCTATTTTTGACAGGACTGAAGCAAGAAAATATCTTCACGTTGATTTTGATTTAGATATACAAAAATCAGGACACAAGATTAATATATCCGCAAACGACAAAAATCGTATTTTTATGGAAAACCACGTTGCCTATATTAAAGATTTTCCGATAAATATTGAAAAATCAAATATTGTTATAAACGCTTTTATGACTAATAAAGGTAAGTATGAGTTAAATGTATCCGCTAAAAACTTTAATGCAAAAGATGTTGCAGATATTGTTAATTCTAATCTTGTTATTGCAAACGGCAGTCAAATGCTTGAGCCTGTAAAAGACATAAGTGGTACTGTTGATTTTGACGTAACTTTAAAGCAAGGAAAATTGAGCGGTGATATAAATATTGATGAAGTAGGATTTAAAGTAAAACCGCTTATGGACATGCCGGTTAGAATCACAGGCGGAAATGTTAATATCGGTGAAAAAGATATAGAATTTAAGGACTTTAGCGGATACTATAACAACAAAAAAACAAACACGCTTTCACTAAAAGGATACACAAAAGACTATCAAAAAACTTGTGATACAAAACTGGATTCAGATATCTTTGTAACAAATGACTTTTTCAAAAACTATTTATCAAAAATGCTTGGTTCACCCGTTCAAATTGTCGGCGATTCGATGTCGAAGCTGATTATAAAATCCGTAAACGGCTCTGTTGATGTTTTGTGGTTCTTTTTACTAAGAGAAAATCACGGATTTAAGTTTGGTGATCAATCAATGGTTTTGAAGGATTATAAAACATTCTTCATATTACAAAAGAGTTAAAACGAGGTATGACTCCGCTCGTTCAGGTTAATGGCAACTTGGATATGGCAAATAATATGAAAATTTTGGATTTGAATATAAATATGCCTCGTCAGTTACCGAGTGAGTTTTTAAACTTTATCACCTGCCAAAAAATATTCAAAAAAGGTAATGTTTCAGTAAAAATGTCTATAAATAATCACGGCAAATTCCCGACTATGACAGGTGAATTTAATCTTGATAAAGTTGTTATTCCCGCTCAAAGGCTGTTTATACGTTCGGCTAAATTAAAGGCAGAAGGAAATAAAATTGCACTTGTTTCAGAAGGTCGTTTCAGACGGGAACAGTACAAGTTTGACGGATACGTTTTGAATGAACTTAGATTACCGATTATTGTTAAAGACATAAATTTAACGCTTGATAATATTGATGTGGAAAAAATCCTTACTCAAGAACAGAGTGCAAACTCAGCTGCCAATCCTACAAACGCACTTGTTTCAACAGGGGCGGAAAATGAGGAAGATTCTGAAGTAATTCCTCCATTCCAAAAAGGATTAATTGTTATTGAAAAATGCTCTCTAAATTTGCTTAAAGGTGTTTATAAAGAGATTAACTTCGGAAATATCCACGCTGATATGACACTTGATAAGAACGGTATGCTTAATCTTAAATCAAACAGATTTGATATAGCTGACGGACATTCTTCCTTGAAGGTTGATGCTGATTTAGTTAACAGAAAATTCCACTTTAGACTTGGGGTAAAAGATGTTGATTCAAATATTATGGCAACTTCGATACTCGGCTTACCTCGCCAAATTAGCGGAAAAGCAAAAGGACTTTTGGATTTGACAACCGATAAAACACTCAAACTCAACGGTGATATTAAGTTTAACGTAAAAGACGGAACAATAGGACAAGTCGGATATGTTGAATATATCCTGAAAGTTGCATCCCTGTTTAGAAATCCGCTTGCTATGATTAGTCCTTCGATTTTAGCAGATTTGGTTTCAATTCCTGACGGCAGATTTGACGATATCTCAGGTGAGATGAAGCTTGATGATAATATTATTAAGCGTATGAATATTAAATCAACGGCACCGGAGCTTGCAACATTTATAATCGGAAGGTACGATTTATCAACAAATGATGCAATGCTTAGAATTTATACAAAGTTCTCTGATAAAGGCAAAGGATTTGCAGGAATTTTAAGAAATATATCTTTGAATACTTTAGCTTCAACGCTTCCTATAAGTGCAAGAAATGACAGCAATTATTATGCAAATGAGCTTTCTCAAATTCCTACTCTTGAATCAGGCGAAGAAAGGGCACAAGTATTTTTGACAAAAGTAGACGGTGATATTATAAACTTTAACTTCTTATCTTCACTCAAAAGAATTAAATAAGCTCTAAAATATCATTAATAATTAATTCAGCACTGTTATTGTTTTTTAATCCCAGTTTGTTTAAAAGCTCTAATCTCTCAATTTTTTTATAATCGTTTTTATTCAAAATAACTTCGTTAAGATGTTCAAAAAGTTCTTCTGTATTTTTTGCTGTGTAATATGTTTTGTCTATAGCATTAACTGTTGAATTTGGAACAAATTTATCTGATATAAGATGAATTATAGGATTTTCTGTTACAAAATATTCGGTCAGAAATGAACCGCAATCGGTAATCATTGCGTAAGATTCATTAAATAACTGTATATAAGAACCTCCATCACTAAAAATTCCTATATTTTTCCATTCTTCATAATAGCTATCTATTTCTTCCTTAGACATAAATCCCGAAGTTAAAATAAACTTGTACAAAAGCGGATGCGGACGAAAAACCCAATTAAGTTCAGGATGTAATTTAGCAAACTCTAAAATTTTTTTTCCGTTCCAATCAAATGTCCCAAACCTCAAATTCTCGCCGCATACAGTCCAATGCGGAGCATAAATTATATACTTTTTTTCTACATCATGATTATTTTTATAACAATTAAAAATCGGATGTCCTACCGTTTTTAGTGATTTACCTTTGTTTGGCATATTTTTTGAATAAAAATCTTTAACTAAATCAGTCGGAACATAATGTCTGAAAAGATATTGATGAAATCTAAGCCCGTATTCGTGCCATTGCTCTGAAGCAGGAATAAAATACGGTATATAAAAAGTGAGCGCAAATTTTGAACATACAACAGGCCCTTGAGTTTTATAAACATACCATGGATGAGAATATATGATAATATCGGGGCAGAATTTTTCAAATGGTATAAAATCATCATTTTTTATATCATACCCGTATTCAACCTTCATTCCTTTATTTTTAAAAAAATCATAACATTTTTGAACATCTTTTTTTGTTTGATAATTTGCATTTTCTTTAATAGCACAATTCTTTGTTACAACTATTAGCGGATTAAACCTTTCATCTTGCTCCATTAAATCGTAAACGGACTGAGATTTCCATTTGGATTCATCGTATACATAAAAAATTACATTTAATTTTGCTTTATTTTTAAGTTTTTTTAAAACTTTTTTTCTATTTTTATCTATATAATCCAAATTTTGCTTAACTTTTAGATTATAGAAAAAATCTCTTCCAAATCCTAACTTTTCACCTATTTTTTCATAATTTATATACACTAATCAAAACCTTTTATTAAACTTAGATATATTTTACACTAAAATACAAAACACCTGCAATATAAAACAATAATATTGTATAATAATATTTATGAAAATTGTTATTGATGATTTATGTGAAGAAAAAAGGCTGGATACATATCTTGCCCAATATCTGCAGGATTTTTCACGCTCTAAAATCTCAAATGAAATTAGAAAAGGTTCTGTTTTAGTTAATTCTAAAGAAACTAAGCCTTCTTATACGATTAAAAGCGGTGATGTTGTTGAAATAAATATTCAAGAAAATATTTTTAAAATAGAGCCGGAAAATATTTCGCTTGAAATAGTTTATGAAGACGAAAATATGGCAGTCATAAATAAGCCGTCAGGAATGCTTACTCATCCCACAACAATTGAAACAACAGGAACTTTAGTCAATGCCCTTATGTATAAATACGGTGAAAATTTGTCTGATATAAATGGAGAATTCAGAAGGGGAATTCTTCACCGATTAGACAGAAATACATCAGGGCTTTTGATGATAGCAAAAAATAACAAAACTCACGAATACCTTGTTGAAAAGACAATAAATAAACCAATCGGCAGAAATCCAAACCACCCTGAAAAAATGGGAATTTTAGGGATAAATGAAGGCGGAAAAGAGAGTATTTCAGAAGTCAAAGTCCTCAAAAGATTTAAAGAAGCAACGCTTATTGAAGTACACCTCATTACAGGCAGAACTCATCAAATAAGAGTACATCTTTCATCTATAGGACATCCTGTGTTTAACGATACTCTGTACGGTTTTGGCAAAATGAAAATCAAAACAGAAGAACAAGTTCTTCAATCCTATAAACTATCATTCCCCAAACCTTTTAGCGGTGAGATTTTATCTTTTGAAATAGAGCCTGATGAAAAAGTTAAAAAAGTTTTGAATTATTTGGGATAAAAATCACACCAGTCTGAAAATTTTAAACCAATTATTGTCAGGTTCCACCTGACAAGAAAATTTATTCATGCAATTTATATAATATTTACTTGCCCCTTTCACCTTGATATAATCAAGGTATGAAATATCCGAATTTAGAAAAACTTGTTGATATAATTGCGGTTTTGCGCAGCGAAAACGGATGTCCGTGGGACAGGGAACAAACTCACAAAACGCTAAGACCAAATATGCTTGAAGAAGCTTATGAAGCGGTTGACGCAATTGATGAAGGTGATATTGCTAATTTGAGAGAAGAACTCGGCGATGTTCTTCTGCAAGTTGTACTTCACGCTCAAATAGCTAAAGACAACAATGAATTTGATATTGAAGATGTAGCTAAAGAATTGAGCGACAAGCTTATTCACCGTCATCCGCACGTTTTTGGAAATACTCACGTTGATAACGCAAATGATGTGGTTGTTAATTGGGATAAACTTAAACAAGAAGAAAAAACATACAGAAAATCAATCTTAGACGGAATTTCAAAATCACAGTCAGCCCTAATGTCAGCTCAAAAAATAAGCAAAAAAGTTGTTAAAGTCGGGTTCGAATGGGAAAATGTTGAAAGTCTAAAAGAATGTATTAAATCTGAGTACAAAGAGTTTGAAGAAGCGGTTGAAAGCGGCAACAAAGAACGTATGGAAGACGAGATGGGCGATATTTTCTTTGCAACCGTAAATCTTGCTCGTTGGTACAAGATTGACGCTGAACAAGCACTTTTAGGTGCAAATAAAAAATTCACAAAACGATTCAAAAAAATGGAAGAACTTAAAACTAAGCCATTTGAGGAATATTCATTTGAGGAATTTAACGATTTGTGGAAAAAGGCTAAAATAGAAATAGATGAGGGTTGACCTCTTATCACCCCCTAACCCTCTTCCGCTGGGCGAGGGCAAGACTGAAAGGAGAAAAAATGAAAAAACTTTTAGGAATAATTTTATTACTTTTATTAATAGCAATCCCTGTAAAAGCATACATGGGAAGCAGTTTTGATGAACCGATTAACGTTTGTGCAAGTCATATTCTTGTACCTGAAGAAATACAAGCAGAACAATTAAAACTTGAAATCAAAAATTATGAAGATTTTCAACAATTAGCAAAAATATATTCTCAATGTCCATCAGGAAGAAAAGGAGGATATTTAGGCTGCTTTGGTAAAGGGCAAATGGTTAAAGAATTTGAAAAAGCAGCATGGAAAGCTAATACAAATGAAGTTGTCGGACCTGTTAAAACAGAATTCGGTTATCACTTGATTTGGGTTAACAGAAAATTCTAAAGGCACTAAGATACTAGAATGAAAAATAAACAAATGAAGGGAAATACCCCCTCACCCCAACCCTTTCCCGTTGGGAGAGGGAGAACGATTTATGAAAAATAAATTAACATCTAATATCGCATTATTTTTAACGGCACTTATTTGGGGGCTTTCGTTTGTTGCCCAAAGAGCAGGCATGGAATATATTGAACCGTTTACGTTCAATATGGTTAGATGTGTATTAGGCGGTTTGAGTTTAATTCCTGTAATTTTATGGGTTAAAGTATCTAAACCCGACCATAGAACAGAGAGAAGAAAACATTTTCAACATATTAATTTAGCTCGTGCAGGTATAACTTGCGGTGTTGCTCTTTTTTTAGCAATGTCTATTCAACAATACTGTATGAAGTTTGTTGGAGCAGGTAAAGCGGGATTTATCACAGCACTTTATATTATTTTTGTCCCTATTTTAACCGTACTTTTAGGTGATAGATTAAGAAAACGAGTTATTGTAAGCGTTTTTCTGGCTTTAATCGGACTTTACCTTTTATGCTTTAAAGTTGGTTCAGGGTTTAGTCTTTGGGATTTACTTTTATTATTAAGTGCATTTTTTTATGCAGTACATATTATGGTAGTTAACTATTATTCAAGAATAGTTAATCCTGTAAAAGCATCTTGTGCACAATTTTTTGTCGTAAGTATTTTATCTTCGTTGCTTGTTTTATTGTTTGAAAATCCAAATTTTGATGCAATTATGGCTTGCAAATATCCGCTTTTATATGCAGGTGTTGTAACATGCGGAGTTGCATATACTTTACAGATTTACGGACAAAAATACACACTCCCCGTTCTTGCCTCACTTATTTTTTCATTAGAATCAGTTTTTGCAGTGGTTGGCGGTTCAATAATTCTTGGAGAAGTGATGAGTTTAAAAGAAATATCAGGGTGTATATTTGTTATATGCGGAGTAATCCTGTCAAACCTTCATTCACCTAAAAAAGAACTAAAATAAGTTAACCGCAAATTTTTTCTACAATCTCATCAGAAGATATTTTTAAACAATCCAAACTCTCGCAAGTTGTCTGACGTCTTTCCCAAAGGCAAGGTTGAAGCGGACAATTACAATTTTTTGCCTTGATAGGAATAACTTTTTCACTTTGAGGAATTAATTTTTTGTTATCAGTAGAACCAAAAATTACATAAGTTTGTACTCCGAGTGCAACTCCGATATGTAATGGTGCTGAATCTGAACATAAAAATATTTCAGCACTTGATATAAGTTCAGCCAGTTCTGTCAAATTCTTTGTTTTACCGTACATATTTGTATATTTTTCTTGAGGTACATTTTTAATAATTGTATCAATAGTTTCCTTGTCATCAGGCCCGCCTGCAAGGATAACTTTTTTACCACTGTCTGCAAGTTTTTCAACAACTTCTGCCCAAATATTTGCAGGAATAGTTTTAATCATACCTTTTTTAACACTCATTAAACTAACACCGGGGTGAATTAAAACCGTATTTGGCACAACTTCTCGCCTTGTAATATTAATTTGCGGCAATTCTGTTTTATTTTGAGTTATTTCATTCACCAAATCATGGTACATATTAACCGCATATTGCTCTTTTTTAAGAGGAATAGCTTTAGTCAAAACTATTTCGCTTAATTTACCCGAATTATACCCATATCTTTTTTTGATGAAAGTTAAAAACAAAAATAATGCTATAAATTTGTTTGAACCGGAACATACAACAATATCAAAACTTTTTGTCCAAATTTTGAATAATAATTTTAATAATTCAAAATACTTGTTTTTACCTTTGATATCCGCAAACAAAGTTTCATCAATAATATTTGTAAGTGAGCAAATTCCTTTGCTTCTTGGTTCAAGCGCCAATGTAATCTTAGAATTTGGAAATTCTTTTTTTACGGAAATAATTGACGGTAAGAATAAAATCTCATCACCTAATCCGCCAAAATTTATGAATAAAATCCTTTTTTGTTCATTTTGCATACATGGATTATAACATAAAGAGAGTGCGGAAAAGTTTGTGCAACAAAAAAGAGATTCTTCCGGCAAAATGGTTATTTTACTCCTCAATAACCTGTCTATTTGGCTTTAAGCGTGCTGTCGTTCTGAGGCGAAAGCCGAATAATCTCTAAATTATGATTTACTCCCCTATAATTTTTTCCCTATAATTTACCCCTCCCCTGATTGATTTTCGTTCTTGCTTAAAATATAATTTTTAACAGAGAGAAAATCGATGAAATTAGCTAATAATAATCAACAAGAAGAATATAAGGCTTTTTTAAACCAAATAAGACGCGAAAGAAAAGAAGAAACCTCAAATTTTGCTAAACTTTTGTTTACTTTTGTTTTGGCGATTTTATTTGCTGTTATTGTATGTGTATTTGTTGTTGAAAACAGTTCGCTAATGAATAATATGACAAATGAAGAAGCATCTGCCGGCGGATTTTTCAAATTTTCAAGAAACAAAAAAGATTTTCAAGTTCCTTTTTCGCCAAGGCGTCAAAACATTTTGTTTCTTGGAGTTGATTCAAACGGTCAGGGAGCAGATTTATGGGAAGGAACACGCTCTGATACAATTATGGTCATAAATGTTGACCCTAAAACAAAGACAATAAAAGCTATTTCTATCCCAAGAGACAGCAAAGTTTATTTGCCTGAAAACAAAGGTGTTTCAAAGATTAATTCAGCACATGCTTTAGGCGGAGTTAATCTTGTTAAGAAAACATTGAAAGAAACTTTTGGTATAAAAATTGATAAATACATTATTGTTCATGACGGAGCAGTAGAAAAAATTGTTGATGCTTTTGGCGGTATTCCTATTTATGTTGAAAAACCAATGAAATACCACGACTGGGCGGGACATCTTCATATAGATTTGAATAAAGGCAATACTGTTCTTAACGGAAAACAAGCTGTCGGTTATTTAAGATACCGTAAAGATGGACTTGGTGATATTGGTAGAACTCAACGCCAGCAATGGTTCATGAGAAGTTTATTTGAAAAAATGAAATCTCTTGATACGATTACAAAATTGCCTGAGGTTTTGAATATTTGTAAAACACATATAAAGACAGATATGAGTTTTTATGAACTTTCTCAATACGCAGGATTTGTAAAGGGTGTAGATGAAAATAAGATTGAAATAGCAACACTCCCAGGAGCACCAAATCAAAAAGGATATATAAGTTATTGGATACTTGATCCTCAAAAAACTCAGGAAGTAATTGATAGAATTATATATAGGGATAGACAAGAAGCTGATTTTTCAAAGTTTAAAGCAGGAATAATGTATTCACCACTAAAAGAACAAGAAGCACAAATTATGCAAGACCAGCTTAAAGAACTTGGTTTTGAAGTTAATATGCTAAAAATTACGCATCTGTCTCATACACGATTTGTTGCAAACAGAAATGCTGTTACCGTAGATTTCTATAACTGGCTTCAAAAGAAAATGCCCCAATTAAATAAGATACAATTTGTTTATGACCCAACAGAAAACTTCTCAGTAGGAAGTGATTTTACAATTGTTTTAGCAGAGGGGTAAAATAAAAATCACGTTTTCAATAAACAAAAACGTGATTTTTTATATTTGTAATTTAACCCTACCCGATAACAGGTTGAACAAATGTTCTTGCAGCAAGGTCTTTGTCAAGCATTAATAAAGCTTTTTTGTCATCACCGATAAGCTTTAATGTTGCAAGAAGTCCGCCGACATTTGATTCTTCTTCAACTTGTTCTTTAATATACCAATCTAAAAGATGAAGTGCGGCTCTGTCTTTAACTTCTTCTGCTACATCTGCAACATGATTTATGCTTGATGTAACATATTGTTCGTGTTTAAGAACTTCTTCAAAAATCTCCAAAGGAGTTGTACCGTGAAATTCTGGTTTTGCAATTGCTTCAAGTTTAATATTTCCCCCTCTTTCATCAAGATAATCGAACATTCCCATTCCGTGTGCGTGTTCTTCTTGAACTTGTACATTAAACCAATTTACAAAACCTTGCAAATTCCATTCCATAAATTTAACTTTCATTGCCAAATACAAGTACTCAGAATACAATTCTTTGTTGATTTGTTCATTAAAAGCTGCTTCTAATTTTTCATTAATCATATATTATCCTCCTGTACTAATATTCCATCCTTATATTCCATAAATTTTGATAAATCACCGGTTTTTATAATTTCATCTATTTTTTCTTTAAATGTTATTGCACCATCAGTATTCATATACATAGGAAGTTCAATATCCGTATTATATATAGAACTTACAAACCCTTTATTTATAATCAAAAATTCCTTATAAGCATCTAATATTCTTATAATATTTTCATCAAATTTAAAAGTTTCTCCTGCAAAATATTGCATATCTTTAGGAAATAATTGTACAAATTTTATTAAATAATCAGTTTCCGAAGTATTTTCTTCCTCATTATATTTTCTGTTTAAACAATGATTATCTAATATTCCCTGTTCAGGCTGAGTTTTAATATATGCAGCCCACATTAAACAACCTATATAAAACCCTACATTATTATAAAAAACAGTAAGTATTTTTTTATAATATTGTTTAAATTTCATTTTCTTCTGAGAAAAATTTTTAAATCTGTTAATATCAGCATACAAATAATTAACCGTACCTTGAAACGGCATAACATAAGGAGCAAATCCCGGATCAAATTCCAAACCTTCTGCCATATAAACCTCTTTCTAGTTAATTTTAACACAAAATTTTTAATTACTAATCTAAATATATGATTTTTTGGCAAAAATAAAAAAATCCTGCTATAATAGGATTGGATATTTATTACTATAATTTTAGGGAAAGAATAGGCGGAGAGAAAATGGCTAACGAACAACCTGACAACAATAATAAACAAGAAATGACTAAATTTTTGATTGTAATTATTGCATCTATAGTAATTATGTTTATTGTTTCAATCATAATTAATTACGTAGTAGTAGAAAATATAATTACTCAAAAATTAACTACACTTCAACTAAATACAGAAGAATTAGCAGAAGAAGACAGTGAAAGTGATGAAGTTCAAAAGGGTATAATCGTTGATTTAGGTGATTTTATCTTAAACCTTTGTGATGAAAATGCTAAAAAATACTTGAAAGTTAATGTTGCAATTGAAGTTACCAAAAAAGATACAGATTTTCCAAAGGAAGATGCTAAAGGCGGCGGAGGACACGGAGGACATGGTGAAGCAGCACCGGCTGCTGATCCTTTAGCTGCAATTCAAGCTGAAATGAACCAGTATAAACCTGCGATAAGAGATGCTGTTATTACAAATCTTTCCAGTAAAACATCTGCTGAACTTTCTACTGCAGCAGGAAAAGAACTTTCTAAAGAACAAATTACAAACGATATAAATTCCATCTTAGGCGGAGAAAGAGAAGTTTTAAGAGTAAGCTTCGGACAATTTATTATTCAATAACAGGGTAAAATGGCAGACAATAATATAGACAGTTTAACAGACTTGGAAAATTTTGAAGATAACGAAGAAGAACATAAGAGTTACAAACTCTATAACTTCAGACGTCCTGATAAATTTTCTAAAGATAACTTAAAAGCCTTAAGAGATATTCACAGAGAATTTTCTAAGGCTATATCTCTTGTACTCAGTGGTTATTTGCGTATGAGGGTTGAGATAGAAATTGTTTCTGTTGACCAATTAACTTATGAAGAATTTGTTCGTTCAATGCCTTCACCAATAAGCGTTGGTGTTTTTGAATTTGAACCGCTTTCAGGACAAATTTTATTAGGTATTAGTTTTGAAGTTATATCTTGTATCGTAAACAGAATGCTTGGCGGTATAGGAGCAGTAGATCCGCAATCAAGAGAACTTACGGATATTGAAAAAGCTCTAGCTAAAAAAGTTATAAATATTATTATTAAATCTCTTGAAGATTCTTGGAACACTATTGTTCCGGTTGAAGGTAAATTTATAAGCTTAGATGACAATTATCAATCAATTCAAGTTGCTACAGCAGGTGAAATTGTCGCTCTATTAACATTTGAAGTACAAATTGCAGGTAAACACTTTGGTTTATTCAGTCTTTGTTTCCCATATCCTGTTTTGGAAACTGTTTTAACTCACTTGAGCACACAACACATATTCCAAACTAAAGGTCTTGTTGCTACAAATGATGAACGTATGAAGATGATTAATAAACTTAATCTTTCTTTAGCAGATTTAAGAGTTCAATTCGGTACTTGTAATATTACCTTAGATGATTTTATGCAATTATCTGAAGGCGATATTATTAAACTCGATAATAAAATACAAGATGACTTGATAGTGAAAGTTAACGGTGAAAAAAAATTCTTTGCACGTCCGGGAACTTTAAAAAATCAGATTTGTGTTAAAATTACTGATGTATATGATGAAATGCATGAAATATTAAGAAATTATTTTTAGAGGGGTTTTTAAATGTTTGATGATGATGAAGATTTAAATAATGAAGCAGAAAATGATAGTACATCTAATGATGTAACAGATTCTTCTGATACAGCAGAAACACCAAGTTCTATGGAAGGATTTGAGAATTTTGATAATGAAGAAAATCCGGAAGAAGAAGAACAAGAAGAGGAAAAACCTGATCCTAACACAATTACGGTTCAACCTGTTCAATTTGCATCTTTTGAAGATTTAGACCAAGTTCAAGGTCCTCAAAATCAAAACTTAAACATTCTTCTTGATGTAAAACTTCAATTGTCAGTAGAACTGGGTAAAGCAGAACTTCCTATTAAAAAAGTTTTAGAACTTACTAAAGGTTCTATTGTAACTTTGAATAAAGCAGCAGGTGAACCTGTTGAGCTTTATGCAAACGGAAAACTTATTGCTTACGGAGAAGTAGTTGTTATTGAAGATAACTTTGGTTTAAGAATTACTCATATTACAGATCCGGTTAAACGCCTTAACACAATTAACGGCGGAGCAAGAGAAGATTAAGAGTAAATATAAAATTAATAAACAAAAAGAGCATCTTTAAAAATGCTCTTTTTTTTATTTAAAACAACATTAGTTTTGCATATACATCCTATTACATCCCTACTTCGTTACAAAACTTAACTTTATTTTCAAACATACAAAACATGCTTATAACATGCCTTTTGATTATTTAAAAAGCTAAAACTTGCTATTAATAAGTGTTTTAAATACATTATTTTTTTGAAACACAATAAAATTAGCAGTTTAAATATTATTTAAAAAAACTTAACAATTTGGTTTTATGGGTTGTAAATGCTTTCTCAATCAATATAATTAAATTATGGGTTGAGAGCATTTGGGGAATAGTTCTCAATTATATAATTTAGTTAAATACAAAATTTGAATATAAAAATATTTTGGAGGAAATAAGTGTTTAAGAGTCGTGACATGGGGAGAGCTATTGCTGTCAAAAGATGGACTCCAACAGCATTGGAATGTTATAAACGTGGTTGTGTATGTGACGGTTGTTTCTATAGTGATTTCTTTAGTGCAACTGCTCAAAAGTGCCAAATGAAAGCAGCAGTACTTGAACTTGTTCGTACAATTGGCGCACCTAATGTTGATATTCCGCAAGTTATAGATTAATCAACATTTATAAATACTTTAATATCACTAACTTTAATGTCTAAAATTATTTTAGGCACTTGACAAGCATGCTTAACATGTGGTATAAAGTTAGTGGGGTAAATGTATATTTTTGAGTCTTGCACACTTTGCAAGACTTTCCTTTTATTATATTACTTTTCTCCTTGCCCTTCGGGAGAGGGATAGAGTGAAGGAGTAACATATAAAGCATAATATTAAAAAAGAGGTTTTTATGGACGATAACAAAATTATAATAACAGTTTCAGGAACGGATAAAGTAGGCATTGTTGCAACGGTTGCTAATATTTTGGCTAAATACAAGGTTAATATTGAAGATATTAAACAAACTTTGATGCAGGGACACTTTGTAATGTTTATGCTTTGCGATATTGAAAAATCAGAAGTTAATTTTAAAGAACTCAAAAACATTTTGATTGAAGAAGGAAACAAAATGGAATTAGAGATTTGGGTTCAGAAAAAAGGCATTTTTGAAAAAATGCATACGGTGTAGGAGTAAATAGGGGTAAATATTAAAATATTGGCAAATAATATTGTAAAGCACAATAAACTGCGCAATATTTAACATATTACACTTTTTTTAATGTAGGTCAGGTTCCACCTGACAAATAATGTTTTTCAATAAAAAGATGAGCACGTCTAACGACTTTTCCCACATTACTTTACTGAAAAAGTTTTTTATTTTGTATAGTATAATACATTTATGTCGGAAGAAGTAGATAAATTAAACGAAATATCTGATTTTTTTAGGAGAATGAATGCCAAAATTCTTCTGCTTAGAATGTTAAAAAAGGCTAAAGAAGAATATGATAAATATGATTATGAATTAGCAAGAAAAACTCTTATTCAAGCTTATTTTACTGATAAAAAAAATTCTGTAATATTTAGAGGCCTTGGTTGTATTAATCAATTCAAAGGCAAATGGAATTCTGCTATAAGATATTTTAACAGAGCTTTAAAATACTCTGATAAAAAAGAAATTGAATATACGCTTCTTGGAATGGCATATTACCTACAAGGTAAATTAGATGATGCAATTATATACTTTAACCGTGCAATCGATGTTAACGACGATTATAACCCTGCTTATGAAGGAAAAAATCAATCTCTATTAGAAAACCACTTAAAAATTATTGATTTGCAAGAATCTTTAAAAAAACAATTCTAACTTTAAAAGGGTAAATATATCTACTTTTTTATATCTTTAAAGGTATTAAAGCTTATAAAATGATATTTTAATATTATTTTGGGTGATTATAACATCTTAAAATAATACACATCACCACTAACTCTAATATTAATAGGGAAAAAAATGGAGATTTGTTATGAATATTAAAATATTACTGGTAGAAGACCAAAAACTAATGAGAATAGGTATAAAGTCTTTATTCAATGACTATCCTGAAATGGAGGTTATAGGAGAAGCTATAAACGGTAAAGAAGCTATAGAAAAATCTAAACTAATAAAACCGGATATAATTCTTATGGATATTGGTTTACCTGATATTTCAGGAATTGATGCAGCCAAACAAATATTGGAAAACAATAATAACATAAAAGTTATTATGCTAACTTCTCATATTAATGAACAAGAATTAAATTCATCATTAACTGCCGGCGCAAATGCTTATGTTATAAAAGATATAAGTACAGAATATTTAATGTACGTTATAAAAATGGTTAAATCAGGTGCAATGTGGATTGATCCTAAAGTAGTTCCGTTTATAAGAGATAAAAATAACGGAATTATACCTTCAAGACAAATATCAAGAAGTACATTCAGACAAAATCATTCAAATTTAACTCAAAGAGAATATGAAGTATTAAAGCTTGTTGTTGACGGACAATCCAACAGCCAAATTGCAAAAACTTTAACTATAAGCGAACATACTGCAAAGGCGCATGTTTGTAATATTATACAAAAACTTGTAGTTGATGATAGAACTCAGGCAGCAGTAAAAGCCTTAAAAGAAGGTTTAGTTTAGTTAAGTTTTAAATTTTTAATATTTTTAAAAGATAGGAAGTTTTCTACAAAAATTTTCCTATCTTTTATTTATTATTATTTATTAATTAATATAAAATAATAACAATAATAATAAGCTTTAAATATTTGTATAAAAGTGGATGAAATTGTTATTATTATTGATTTTTTATTGTTAATAACATTGTAGAAAAGTAGTAGAATATTAATAAATTTTATACATGTTTAGACATTATTTTTTTATAATTTATAAAAAAAGCTATTCTTATAATAATTATGTTCAAAACTTTTATACTTATTAACAAATTTTCTACAGAGTTTTATACAAAAAAAAATAAATCAGAAAAAGTAAAGATTTGTTAAAAATAGTCAATTTTTTTATAAATAATTTTTTTATATAAGTAACAGGGATATTTAGAATAATGATGTTTTTTGCAAATTTAGGTTTTAATTTTAATTTGCCCATGAGCAATTGGTTCATGCCTAATTTGTCATTTCCTAATTTTAATTTTTCTTTCAACAACATATTCTCTTTTAATAATTATCACTCTATATCTATGAATAATTGGTTTATGCCTAGTTTTAATAATTATCCTCCTATATATATGCCTACTTCATTATTTGACTATAATAACCCTGTAAAAAAAGACAAACTGGTTGACATATCAAATGTTAACACAGATACTTTTAAAAAATCTTCTATAAAGAAGGATTTTAGTAAGAATAAATTATTCTTTGAAGGTTATAATTCTGAAAAAGGTAAAAAACTTGCCGATATAGCAAAAAGAAATTCTACAGATTGGACAGGTTTCTGTGCAACTTATGTTAAAACTGCTATTGAACAAGCAGGTTTGGGCGAATATAAACTAGGTCATGCATATAAAATGACAAAAATATTAAGAAAAAATCCTAATTTTAAAGAAATATCTCCTGATAATGTAAATCTTAAAAATTTACCTGAAGGTTGTGTGCTTGTTTATGGAAAAGGAACAGAAGGGTACAGTAAAAAATATGGTCATACAGAAATAACTTTTATTGATGAAAAAACAGGAGTTACAAAAGCAGCATCTGACGGGATAACAAAAAATCTTTATAAAAAACCGACTTCTATATTTATTCCTGTATAAAAATAAACCCCCGCAAAGTGCGAGGGTTAATAAGTTGATTGGGGTTTGTATATTTTTGAATATCTCTATGTTTATTTAATATTGCTGTTATAAACCTAATTGTGCTCTGTAAAAACCATTGTTAGCTATTTTGTTTTGGATGATGTTGTTGTCATAAGAAGATGCCATATACATACCGCTTAATTTGTCCAATCTTCTTGTTAATTTTGTATCAGGATAAACTTTTGATGCAACCTTTAATCTTGTCCAAGTTGCTGCTTCTTTTTGTGTAGCGATTGTTTCTTCTTCTAAGTCAGCTACTCTTTTAACATGCATACTTTCGTGTGCTACTAAACATGCAATTTGTTCAACAGGTGCATTTTTATATAAAGAATTAATCATTATAACTCTTGTACCGTATCTGTTATATGTACTTACTGCAAAAGCTTTACTACTGTTGTATGTATAAGATGTTAAATCATCAAAGGAAACTTGTACCGCATTCTTTTTTAAGTTTCTTAAAACATCAACTTCACCTGTTTGTTCTAATAAATTAATAGCTGCAATAATTTTTGCATCTGAAGAAAAATCTGCTGCTCTGTAAGCAAATGCTTGGTTAAGTGTAAATAACACAAACGCCGTAAATAAAACCACTAACTTTTTCATAACTGTAACTCCTAATCAACTTTTTTAACTTTGATAGTTGTGTCTTCGGCACAGTTTTGAAAAACTTTAGATTAAGGAATAATATTTGTTACAATAGTTTACAAAAACAATAAAAAATAAGTCTTAAAGTCTTATTACAAAAGAATTTTAGTCTTATCAAATTTTTTTTACGAAATGTTAAGACTAAAAAACTAACTAAAAACTATTTTACATTTCTTAATATTATGAATTTTTATATTTACATAAAAAAAAGATGGTCAAAAAACCATCTTTTTTTATAAATAAATTGTGTATTTTTATTTTAATTAGTTATTCACAGGATAAGCTCTTACAACTGTTACAGAACCATCTACATTCTTTCTGCAAGGACCTTCGATTTGATCATCATCCAAGTCTGCAGCAAATGCAACAGGTGTATTTACTAATGGTTTCATAGGATCTTCTGGAACCCAGTTTTTAACTCTGACGTTATCATCATCTGTTGGTTTTGGTCCAGGTTTTGGTCCAGGTGTCGGTTCAGGTTCCGGTCCAGGAGGTACAGGATTAAAACCAGGACCTACCAAATATGTTGTATTAGTTCCGTTTGTTGGTTTTAAATCAGGTGAGTTATAACCTGTTGAAGGATTATTTGTTAAATCGTAAGTGATTACATCAGTTGGTTTTATAGTTTTAACTACACCATCTTTAATATTTGTATATTTAGTAGTGAAATCTCTTTTTGGAAAATCAAGTTGTAAAGTACCTGTTCTTCCGCCTACATTGATTTCTTTTGCGTGAACATTATCTCCTGTTATTGTTATTTTCTTATCAGGAGCAACAAGATTTACAACTCCTGCATTTGCACCATTTACGAGTAAATCATTATTAGATTTAATGTAAACTTGTACATCATTACCGCCTGCAGAAACTTTTGGAGTTTCTAATTTAGTAATTGTTCCGCCGTTTATATTCATATAATCATGATCTGTTGGAATGTCAGCCGGAATAAAGACATATTCTTCCATTGTATCTATTATTTTATTATCAATAGTTTGTCCATTGGCAGTCTTCATACCTCCGATATATCCATCAGATTTGAATTTATAAGTATTGGCTTTTATAACTGATTTATTATCAGATAAAATATTTCCGCCATATGTTTTTGTACCATCAATACGAGATTTTGCAGTATAATCTATATTTTTAGCTGTTGTATCAATAGTTGTCATAATATGACCACCATCAGTTACTTTAGCCTTAATATCACCACCAACAGTTAATTTACCGGGTAGTAAATTACCTTCCCAATGATTTGTTGTAGAAGTACTGCTATAAGGATTATTAGTAACTTCATAGTTACCAATGTGAATATTTTGTGAAGATTCAATATTTAAATCACCTGTAATGTCTGTATTACCACTAACGTGAACATAGTGATTATATTTTTCATGATTAATAGGCTGCCATCCTTCTGTTTTTAAATTAGCATCCCCTCCAACAGTTGCATTTCTTAATTCTACAGCACCACCATCATTATACATATTGATATTACCATCAACTTCAACATCTCTTGCAATCAACTGTTGACCGTGAGCCGTAAAATCTGCATCACCTGTAATTGTAGTTTTTTTCTCAAGTGCGCCTGTAGTTTTATTATATATACCGTCAATGTAGCTTAAACCGCCAACATTTGCCTTTACATCACCATCGATATCTGAGCCTGCAATAGAAAGAGCACCAACATCGTTAGTAATAACTATATCACCATTTATATCCATTGCTGTTAATAAAGTAACACCTTTATTTTCTTTAAGCGATAAACCCTGAGCCAAATAATCAGCACCATTAGCTGTGGTTAATTTTAATGTATTAGCATTAATTGTTGAATTTGTACCGACAACTTTAGGAGCATAAATATTAAAATCACCACCGACTGTAAAATCAGAATCTTTAATTTGAACTTGGATTAAGTCTTGAGTGTCATTACTACCTGCTTTAACCCAGTCAGCACTTGTAAATTTGGTATAAGCACCGTCTGTAAGGTTGTTAACATTAACATTTGTCATATCTTTTGTTGTTAACATTACATCACCTGCGGTTGTAAATTTAGCACCATCATATAACATGCCGTTTGGGTTAGAAATAATTAATTGACTGATACCGCTGTTAGCGTTAATGTTACCGTAAATTTTTGACATATTGTTTTGTACGGTATTCAAAATTGTTAAGTTTTTTGCACCGTCTACTGCATTGAAGTTTAATGTTTCACCACGGTTAACATTCAAAGTATCCCATTTAACGTGAGAATTTGCATTGAAATTTAATCCTACATTATTTGTACCTTGACCTGTTATACCTTGATACCCTGCACCTCCGTTAATAATAGAAGCGCCGCCATTTCCTGCACCTAATCCTGTATCAATATTTGCAAATGTTACTTGCATTGTTGCAAATAATGTACATAAGGTGATTGCTGATAGTTGCTTGAGATTTTTCATACACAATTTTCCTTCTATATTTAAGACATATACTGTCATATTAATTCTACTATTAACAAAACCTGAAAAGAAAATATTTGCCCTCTAAATATGCAAATTTTTGAAAATTGTTACAAAAGTTAATCATTTTTTGGCATGGGATTGTACAAAAAAAGTTTGTGCTGTCAAAAAACAGATTCTTCGGGCAAAATAGTTATTTCCCTCAGAATGACGTGTTTGCTTGGCTTTAAGCGTGCCGTCGTTCTGAGGCGAATGCCGAAGAATCTCAAAATTATGACTTTTTCCGCAAACTCATTTTTTAGCATGCCATAAATATAACGTCCTATTTTGACAGGGGGTAGTTATATGATAAAAATGTGGAAAGGAAAAATAATATAAATAAAATAAAATAAAATAAAATCTCTCAACCTATGTTATAAAGGGGGTAAAATTTAAAAAATATAAAATACCCCCGAATTTTTCTAATAGTTTTCTAAATTATCAACTAAATATTTCTTATATTCATCTCTCAACGACCTCGGGGCAAGGATTTTACATCCTGAGCCCCATTTAAATACGTGCCAAATTATTTCTCTGCTTCCGCTTGCTTTGAATGTAACGGTGTACGTTCCATCTTCATTCCATTTACCTCTTTGAGTCGGATGAAAATTGTATTTTGAAGCTTCTTCAGCTAATTCTTTATTGAATAATAGTTTTACGCTTAATAATTCGCCCTGATAAATTCCAAACGAACGATTTGAATATTCTTGAAGATTGAAATCACCCTTATCAAAAATTTCTTCAGTAAGTTTCATATCTTCAAATTTGTGTAAAAGATAGTTATAAATTCCATCTCCTTTTGCTTTTTCTCTTGCAACAAGGTAAACTTTTTCACCGTAAATCATGCCCAGAGGTTCAAGCTTTCTTGGTTTATCGTGGTATTTCGCAGTAATAATTTTTGACTCCTTTAAAGCTTCTCTAACTATTCCCAAATGCTCTAAATTCATTTTATACTGAGGCATTTGACGAACGGCATAACCTTCTGTTTGCATAAACAGTTCAATATTATCTTCTATTGTATGATTTCGTTTTTGAGAAAGAAGTTTTATTTTGTCTATAGTCTTTTGAAGTTCTTCTTTTACTTCTTTATTTGTTGTTCTTCTTTGGTATTGTTCAATATTTGCAATCTCTTTCGGGGTAAACGAAACTAGAGGAAGAATGGCATGACTTGTAAATCCCCAATGCTTAGTATTATATTGGTCTTCTATCTCCAGTTCTTCTATCTGAGGAAAAACTTGTATTAAACTATCACGCATGCGCTCTGCCGTTCTTCTTGAAACATTATATTCCGTTTCTATTTCTTTTATTGTTATTCCCTGCGGACGTGATGCCATAGCAAAAGCAAGTTCTAAAATATCAGTATTTCTTGAATATCTCGGTTTTTCTTCCATTAATATTCCTCTCCACAAATAATTATATAATATATTTCAACAAAATTAACAAAAATTTTTTGATTTATTCCTTTGATTTGCCCCTTTGATTTACCCCTTTGATTTACCCCTTCGATTTACCCCTTCGATTTACCCCTTTGATTTACCCCTGTTTGTTATATAATATTTTTATTAGAGGATATTAGCTTTATTTTTGATTAATAAGGAGGTCAAATGGGCAAAATAGAAATTACTAAGGAAATCGAAGAAAAATGCTGCGTTCACCGTGGTGTTAAAGGTTCTCCTGCTCCAATCCCTCAAGAAGGCGAATGGACAAAATGTAAAGAGATTAAAGATATTTCAGGTTTAACACACGGCTGCGGATGCTGCGCACCTCAACAAGGTACTTGTAAATTAACTCTTAACGTAAAAGAAGGTGTTATACAAGAAGCATTAGTAGAAACTATAGGTTGTTCAGGTATGACTCACTCTGCTGCTATGGCAGGTGAAATTCTTCCGGGTAAAACAATACTTGAAGCTTTAAACACAGACTTAGTTTGTGATGCAATCAACGTTGCTATGAGAGAATTGTTCTTACAAATCGTTTACGGCAGAACTCAATCTGCTTTCTCTGAAAACGGTTTACCGGTTGGTGCAGGTCTTGAAGACTTAGGTAAAGGTCTTTGCTCTATGTGTGGTACAATCCACTCTACTAAACAAAAAGGTGTAAGATATCTTCAACTTACTGAAGGTTATATCCTTAAACTTGGTTTAGACAAAAACGATGAAGTTATCGGATATCAATTCATTAACATGGGTAAATTTATGGATGCAATCAAAAAAGGTGTTGATCCTAAAGAAGCATTTGATAAAAACGTAGGTACTTACGGCAGATTTGCTGATGCGGTTAAGTACATTGATCCGAGAGAAGAATAGTTATTTAAATGGAAAATGGATAATTGAAAATGGAAAATTATTTTACAATTAATTAAATTATAATTTGTCAGTTTATTGCGTAGCAATATTAAAAATTTTCCATTTTACATTTTCAATTTTCCACTAAAATACAAATTGTAACGAAAAAAATAAGTAAAGGAAATAAAAATATGACAGTAAAATTTGAAGGACAAGACAGACGTGAAGCAACTCTTGCTAAGGTTTTACCTGAATACGGTTTCAAATCTTTGGAAGAAGCTCGTGATTTATGTTTGTCAAAAGGCATCGACGTAGATGCTATAGTTAAAGGCATTCAGCCAATTGCTTTCGATAACGCATCTTGGGCATATACCCTTGGTTGTGCTATTGCTATCAAAAAAGGAATTAAAACTGCTGCAGAAGCTGCAGAAGCTATCGGTTTAGGTTTACAAGCATTTGCAGTTCCGGGTTCTGTTGGTGATAGACGTCAAGTAGGTATCGGTCACGGTAACTTGGGTGCTATGCTATTAAGAGAAGAAACAAAATGCTTCTGCTTCTTAGCAGGGCACGAGTCATTCGCTGCTGCTGAAGGTGCAATCGGTATTGCAAGAAACGCTAACAAAGTCAGAAAAGAACCTTTAAGAGTTATCTTAAACGGTCTTGGTAAAGACGCAGCTCACGTTATTGCTCGTATCAACGGTTTCACTTCTGTTGAAACAGAATATGACTACAAAACAGGCGAATTAAAAATTGTTAACGAAACAGCTTTCTCTGACGGTGAAAGAGCAAAAGTAAGATGCTATGGTGCTGACGATGTTAACGAAGGTGTTGCAATTATGATTAAAGAAGGTGTTGACGTTTCTATTACAGGTAACTCAACTAACCCAACAAGATTCCAACACCCTGTTGCAGGTACATATAAAAAATGGTGCTGGGAAAACGGCAGAAAATACTTCTCAGTAGCATCAGGCGGTGGTACAGGTCGTACACTTCACCCTGATAACGTAGCAGCAGGCCCTGCATCATACGGTATGACGGATACTATGGGCAGAATGCACGGTGATGCTCAATTTGCAGGTTCATCTTCTGTTCCTGCTCACGTTGAAATGATGGGCGTGATAGGTATGGGTAACAACCCAATGGTTGGTGCAACCGTTGCTGTAGCCGTTGCTGTTGAAAACGCTATGAAGGGTTAGAGAGGTAAAGGGGTTAAATATATTTATATTTGCTTTTTTAAGCCCATAAGTTATTTAGCATAAATGAAAACCAAAAAACAGGGAGTGAAAATCATTACTTCCTGTTTTTTTAATGATATTAATTGTTGTATCCAATAATAATTGATAAATACGATTAATAGTAATTATTCAATATATAAAAATAATTAAAAAGTCATTAAGCTAATATCCATCCATTTGTTTAAGTTGTAGAAGATGACTTTTGGAGACACTTTTATTAACTATTTAAAGAAAAAAATTTTTGTTGTAGAATGGAGTTTGAAAACAAAATAATTGCAAATTTTGATTATGCCGAAGTGGTACTCTGCCACAGGAAAAGCCGAACCGTTGAGGGTTTTCCGAGAGGGTTGACCTTGAGTCAACTTCCGCCACTGAGTGCATATTACAAGTTGAAAATTTAATAACATAAGCGTAATATTTAGTTATGCCGAAGTGGTGGAATGGTAGACACGTGCGTTTCAGGTGCGTATGGAGCAATCCGTAGGGGTTCAAGTCCCCTCTTCGGCATTTTGTTTTTAAAAAACTGAACTTCCTATTGAAACGTAAAACTCTTTTTTACTTTGACTCCAGTTTTATTTTTTCTTCTTGGTTGAGTAACCATGTTTTTCACTTCATTTTTATATGACAAAACTCCGTTTAAAATCTCATCATGAAGATTTGTATATTTTTTAACAAACTTTGGAGTAAAATCGGTAAACTTACCTAAGATATCATCAATAACAACAATTTGTCCTGAACAATTTACTCCGGCACCAATCCCTATGGTCGGAATTTTAAGATTTTCTGTAATATATTGTGCGCTATCAGCAGGCATAAGCTCCAGTACGATACCAAAACAACCCGCTTCTTGGAGTTTTTTTGCACTATCTAAAATTGCTTCTATCTTGTCGGAAGTTTTGCCTTGAATCTTGTGTCCGCCTAATGTATTCATTAATTGCGGAGTAAACCCAAGATGCCCCAAAACAGGAATTCCGGTTTCCGTGCATCTTTTCACAAGAGTTATAATATGCTCGTTACACCCTTCCAGCTTAACTGCATTTGCACCTGCCTTAATCATCTTTCCTGCATTTTCCAAGCCTTGAGCAACAGATAAATTGTAACTCATAAAAGGCATATCACCTATTATGAATGAATTTTTAGCACCTCTTGCAACCGCTTTTATAAAAATCAACATCTCATCAATGGTAATATTATAAGTGTTTTCATGCCCTAAGACTACCATCGCTAAAGAATCACCAACTAAGATGGCATCTATTTCAGCCTTATCCAAAACTTGTGCGGTTGAATAATCATAAGCCGTAAGCATTGCGATTTTTTCACCACTGTCTTTTAATCTTTGAAATGTTGATACGGTTTTCATATTAATTTATTATTACCCTTCTATTTACCCCTCATTGATTTTCTGTACCAATAATGAATTGCTCTTGCTACACGATTAGAAGAATGTCTGACAAGTCCTTCCTTATTTTCTTGGATAAGTTTCTGAGAAACAATTTCAACTCCGATAGGATTAATATTTTCCATATCCAATCTTACTGGTATTGAGCCTGCTTGAGCATATCCTTCAGAAATATTATCAGGCAAGCTGTTATTAACTAATACTGCATCTACAATTTTTTTACCGCCGGCGTGTTTAAATAAAGCGTTTATATGGCTAGCAACAGTATAATCTGTAGTTTCCCCAGGTTGAGTCATAATATTACACACATATATTTTTTTAGCCTTAGCTTTTTGTAATGCATCAACTATTCCGTTTACTAAAAGATTAGGAATGACACTTGTGTACAAGCTTCCGGGGCCTAAAATTATCAAATCCGCATCACCAATTGCATCAATTGCTTCCGGCAGTGCTTTACAATTTTCAGGTTCTGTAAATAATCTTTTTATTTGTCCGTGAGCTTCCGGAATACTTGATTCACCATGAACAACACGACCGTCCTCAAATTCTGCACCAAGTTTCATATCATCTAATGTTGCTGGAAGTACGACTCCTCTAATATTAAGAACACTTGCAGATTCTTTTATTGCTTTGACCATATTACCGGTTATTGCACATAATGCAGTAAGAAAAAGATTACCAAAACTGTGTCCTTCAAGTCCTTCACCTGTTTTAAATCTGTATTGAAAAAGTTCTGTTATTAAATCCTCATCATCACCTAAAGCTGCAATACAGTTTCTAATATCCCCTGGGGGAAGAATACCCATTTCTTCTCTTAATCTACCCGAGCTTCCGCCGTCATCACCAACTGTAACAATAGCAGTAACATTACTCGTATATCTTTTAATTCCTCTTAAAAGCATTGATAAACCTGTACCGCCTCCTATTGCAACAACTTTTGCGCCGCGATTAAGTTTTCTTCTGCGATACAATCTTTCTAACAGATTTGAATTGCCTTTTGCAGAATTCATATCCATAATAGAAAGTGTAGTTTTTTGCCAGCCTTTAAAGAAAATAATTGAACCTATAAGAATAAATACAGCTGCTAAAACATTGGAGGGCAAAACTAGGGCAGCTTTTCTTATTAATTCAAGTGTCAGATAAATAGGTCTTATATTTGCAAGCACCATAAATCCGAGAACTATCATAATAGAGCCTAAAAAGATTAGCGCAAACCATCTTTTTACCTCTAACCCCGGAAGTAACCACCCGACTTCTTTTTTCATATTGACGTTTTCTTTTATATCATCTATATTAAATGTCATAATTTATCCTTTTTTTATCTGCCTATATTAAAGACAACTAAAGAGTTTAACTTGTTATATGTTTAACCTGTCTAAACTATATTTACCCTTCAACCCAGCCTGAAATCTTAGCATTATTGAAATTAACCGGTGCAGGTGTAATCAAGTGCTTTGCTTCTTTAATCAAATCCATTGATGTCCTGTATTTATTAGAAAAATGAATTGTATCAACTTCACACATACTTACTCCGCCTGCATTATTGCGAATTTGGGAAGTATGGAGAAGGTGCTGCAATCTTTTTATCATTTCATAATTATTCTGATTATCAGGAATTGCATAATCAACCGTTAAATCCGGATTATAAGTTTTTTCCAGACACAATTCTTGTGCTATAGGTATTCCAATATAATCACCAACCTTTGAAGTTATATCTCCCATCGGAGCATAATAAACAAGCCAATCTGAACATTTTTTAATTGCTTTGGCTATGGTAGTTGCAAATGTAAAATCTTCACCGCAGGCTTTATACATTGCACCATGCGGTCTTACGTGTTCTACACTTAAGCCGTAAGCTTTTGCAAACGACATTATTGCACTAACTTGATAAACAACAAGCGCTTCAAGTTCATCTTCCCTTAATTCAACAGGCCTGTAACCAAACCCTTGAATATCATTAAATCCGATATGTGCACCTATAGCAACATTTTTTTCTTTTGCTTTTAAAAGAGCATCCTTTATTGTTACAGGATCACCTGCGTGAAACCCGCAGGAAATATTAACTGAACTAACATAGTCCAAAAGTTCAAATTCTTGATTATTCTTATAAATACCGTAACTTTGTGCTAAATCACAATTAAAGTCTATATTTTTGATTGATTTCTTTTCTAAAACTTCTTGCATTGAAAACTCCTTTTCAAGTTAATTATACAACAAAAGGGGGAAAGGGGTAAATATAAATTACGTTTTTCGTAAAATTGTATGTTCAATCGTCATTCAGAGGGGGAATAACCATTCAACCCCCGAAAAACCTCTTAAACTGTTTTGAAATGTTTTTGTCAATATGACAATGCAGACCTACTGTATTTTAAACTTTTTTTATTTTATACTGTATGTATGATAAGTACAGTATCGTTCGACAAAGCTAAGATTTATAACAATAAAATGTTTTTTACGGAATACGGCAAAGATGCTATTTCCACAAGAGTTTTAGACAGTATGGGCAACCATATTATAAACAGAATTTCTTACCATCCTGTTAAAACAATAGAGGGTGATAAAGTCATTATTATGAAGAAAAAAGAATACGAAATTCCAAATCAAGGAATTATATTTAAAACTGTCAAAAGAATATACGATAAATTTGGTAATTTGCCGGATATAAAAGAAGAATTTAGTAAATTTAAAAATGATTAAACTATCACCAAATATGAGATTTTCTCCAAATATATCAAAAGGCTCTATGTCAGCAAGAATAAGAACAGCTGATGAATTAAACAACAAAGTTTTTCAAAGGATGCTTAAGCTATATGACAAGAAAGATTCTTACGGACTTTGTGCAGTAAAAAACAACTATAACTCTGTTTTACCCGAGAGAAAAAATATTGAAATGTTTCCTATTAAAGTTAAAGAAACTGACGATTTAAGTGCCTCTACTACAATTCAAGAACAAAGGGAAAACTTTTTATCAGGATATTCTATAGAGCTTCCTGCTGAAAAAAAGAAAAAATTAAACATTCTTGATCTTTCACAGTTAATGCATGAATCAACTCATGTGCTGGATTACTTACTTAATCCAAAATATGTGGCAAATTATAAACAAATGTGTGAAAGAAATATTTATAATAAAAATTATTTTAATTTGTATGAAAAATGTTTTTATAATCCTGCTGATATGAGAAAAAATGATACAAAACAAATGCTTGTTATTGCTGAAGAAGAAACAAGAAAAATTTTAAAACGGATCCCTAAAAAAGATAAGCTAATCTTTTTAAACTATATAAAATACTCTATGGAAATGGAATATCACGCTTACAATCAAGATGTTAAATATGCAAAACTTTTGCAAAAACTCGGTAAACCAATAGTTAAAGCTGATTTAGAGAATTTTAATGATTTTATGGCTTTTCCAGAAAAAATAAAATTAGTCAGCAAATTAATAAAAGAAGAGTTAGAAAAAAATAGAAAATAAAAAATCGGGATGACAAGATTGCGCGAGTGAGCAGAGTGCGGAGGACTTTTGCAAAAAGAACACAAGTTCTTTGATGCAAAATCCGAAGACACGTTTAATGCGAACGAGCAAGAACGAACTTGCGACCCCTGCGACCCGAACACAGTGCTACCTCTCACAAAACTGTCCACAGGACACTTTTGTTCGGCACAGCGTGAATACGTTTATATGCACCAAATTTTCAAATTATCTGTTTCCACACTTTAGCTTGTAGTGTTCATTAAAATGCACGAATTTTTCAAATTACCTATTTTGTCCAATTGGTAAGATTTATATTTTATCGGCATTTGAGGGCAAATTTTGGCATTTGAAAATTTTCTTGCAAACATTTTTGTTAGCAAAACCAGACATTTCTGACTTTCTACTCAACCAATTTCCGCCCCTATAAAATCGCTAAGATTGACTGGACTGCCATTATAAAATAACAGAAGGTTTGAGAAGAAAGAATATCTATTTTACCTTATGGAATTCTAACCCACAAATATGCACTTGATTATGTTGACATAATCAAGTGCATATTTTATAATGTAAATAAGGACTATTTTATGATTTACAAAATTGAAAAACTCAAACATGCAGAAAAAGAAATCGCAGATTTAACGAAAATTCAGCAAAAAGCTCTCAAAGACGATTTTGAAACAATAGAAACAAAGGGATTGGAATTTGTTAAAAGACGTTATCTTCGTGATGGCTTGTTTGAAATTAAAACCAATGATGTTAGAGCATTATTTAAGTTTCAAGAAGAACGAATCATATTAATAGGACTTGTATATGAAAAACGCTCTAATAAAGCACCCGACTATTACATTAATTTGGCACAAAAACGCCTAAAGGAGGTCTAAAATGGCTTATGTTTACATAAAAGATGAAGACGGTTTTGTTGTAAAAAAGAAAAAATCCGAAGTTTTACCTAATGAAACAATAATCACGAAAGAAGAATATGCAGAATTATCAGGAGATAATTATTATAAAGCTACCTTCTCTCATGGTGGAAAGCGTGAAGGAGCAGGAAGAAAACCAAAAACAGGTGTTGTTCTTGAGTTTCAAGTCCGTTTGTCTGCCAAAGAAAAAGAATTCATAAATTGGGCAAGAAGTCATAATCTAAACTATGACGAGATTATGGAGGGGTAAGGGTAAAGGGGTAAATAATTTTTATTTCCGACCGCACAAAATCGCCAAGACTTACTAGATTTGGCACTTCTACCTACTATGTTTATTTACCCTTTCCGAGCAAATGTCCTATTTAAAAGTAGTAATGCAGTGCTACCTCTCACAAAACTGTCCACAGGACACTTTTGTTCGGCAGAGTCAAACTGCGCTACATCCCAATTCAAACCAAAATCGGGATGACAAGATTCGAACTTGCGACCCCTGCGACCCGAACACAGTGCGCTACCAAACTGCGCTACATCCCGATTTTGGTTTGAATTTTTTTAGGCAAATGCTTACTATTACTATATAACATAAAAATATCAAAATCAATGTAAATTAACAAAAAAATAATATTTAGTCCCCTTTGTTAATATTTGGTTAAAAAATTAAAGTTTACTGAAAATCAGAGTAATAATAAAAGTGTTGAAAGAAAGTATTTAGTTAGTCGGTAAAATAAGAAACTTCTATCGTACTGTTAATTAAACAGTCGAGGTGAAGCCTCTTATATTTACCCAAGGAGGCATTTATGAAATTCTTAATTAAAAAAACACCTGACAGATTTATTCGTTCAGTAAACGATGAAATATCATCAATTTTAAACAGAAATTTTGATAGCTTCTTCCCTGAATATATCTACAACGAAGATGCTGATTGCGACACTCTTGCCATGCCGGTTGAACTCCATGAAAAAGATAATGAATATTGCGTAAAGGCTGAACTCCCTGGAGTTAAAAAAGAAGATTTGGATATTGATATAGATAAAAACCACATCACAATTAATGCAAAGAAAGAAGAAGAAGAAAAAGAAGATACTAAGAGTTACAGAAAATCAGAATTTCGTTACGGCGAATTTTCAAGAACAGTTTACTTCCCTGCTGATATTGATGTTGAAAAAACCGATGCGCATTTGGAACACGGTATTTTAAAAATTGTTGCTCCAAAATTAGAAAAAGCAACAGATAAAGTTAAAAAACTTACAATTAAATAATCACTCAATAACTTAAATGTTTTACAAGGGGGTGTTTATAGCCACCCCGCTCTATCCCTCTCCATTCGGAGAGGGTATTTGTTTTTATGATATAACTGTGATATGGCTAAATTTGATTTACACCTTCATAGCAATAATTCTGACGGAAGTGCAAGCGTTAAAGAGCTTGTTGAAACTGTTATAAAATCAGGCATAAAAATTTTTGCTCTGACAGATCACGATACAGTAAAGGGAATTAGTAATATCGAACAGTTTATTCCTGCCGAAATTAAATTTATAAAAGGTGTTGAACTAACTTGCAAAACACTTGATATAAAGTGCCATATTTTAGGATACGGAATAAATCCTGATAGCAAAGATTTAACTGATTTAATTGAACTTGGGAAAAAGCTTCGCAGACAAAAACTAGAAACAAGGATTACATACTTAAAAGATGTTTGGAATATTGATTTAACCAAAGAAGAATTGGATTGGCTATATTCAAGACCAAGTGTAGTCAAAACTCATCTTGCAAATATTCTTGTTAATCGGGGATTGTCTGATAATAATGTGGATGCTATGAAAAAATACCTTGATGACTGCAAAACAGGTAACACAAAATTTGACGGAGAAGCTGCAATTGAAACAATAAAAAAAGCGGGCGGCATTCCTGTTTGGGCGCATCCCCTCGGTGGTGAAGGCGAAAAACACCTGACAAAAGAAGATTTCTTGCCAAAACTTAGAACCATGATTGAATGTGGAATTCAAGGTTTAGAATGCTATTATTCAAGATATTCTATATTAGAGATAGAATTTCTTATAAAGTGCGCACAAGAAAACAACCTGTTTATATCAGGCGGAAGTGATTGGCACGGAACAAATAAAACTGTACCAATAGGAAGACTTAACGCTGACGACATTCAAATTGACTCAACAAATGCGACTTTATTAAACCTTTTGCTCTAATAAACTATTCTTCGCTATTTTTATTTTCATTGCATTTGCAATTTTCTGCACATTTGCAGCCGCATTTGCATTTTGGAGCAGTTTCTTCTAAAACCTTGTCTGTCTTTTCTATTGTTTTTTCAGCATGATTTTGCATTTTTGAACCCATTTTTTTCATGCCTTTTGCGGTTGAATTAGAAACTTTATTTGCACCTCTAATAGTTGCTTTTTTAACTTTGTCCGCACTGTTTTTAATATGCGGTTTAGCTTTTTCAACAGCTTCTTTTGAACCATCTGCTATTGCCTTACCTGCTTTTTTAGAACCTGATTTTACGCTTTCTGCTGTTTTTTCAGCAGCAGCTTGCGACATAACTGAAACTGTTTCCCATGCGGATTCTGCCTTCGACTGTTCTTGAACAACATCTGCAGCAAATGAAATGTTTGTTGATATTAGAATTCCGGTTGAAACAACAGCTAAAATTGTTAAAATCTTTTTCATATTTTTCTCCTTTTCATGAATAAATAAATTCTTCTTTTCCGTTTTCATCTAAGATTAAGGCGCAAAGGTGCGCATTTGGATATTTCCCGCATCCTAAATCTATTCCGATTTTTCCTTCATCTATATAAGGTTCATCAAATTCAGTATGTCCAAAAATAATCTTTTGAGGCAAATTGTGTTTTGAATGAATAAACTTTCCTCTTATATAAACTAAATCAACTTCATTTTGGTCTTCTAAATCATAATCAGGATTAATTCCTGCATGAACAAACAAATATTTGTCTGTTAAATAATAAAACTTTAGATTTCTGTAAAAATCACCGTGGATTTTCATAATATTATCATATCCGCCATAACTTTTTGATGTAGCAGGCCCTCCGTAGTTATCAAAAAGCCAGCCGTAGTATTCGTCAGTTTTAGCTCTCATCATTGCATATTCGTGAGAACCGATAAGGTAAATACATTTGTTATAATTTGATTGCTCGATTACCCTATCAACAACTTCTTTGGATTTTTTCCCTCTATCAATATAATCACCCATAAATACAAAGATATCATCAGGACGTGTTTCAATCTTAGATAAAACACTTTCAAGCTTATCTAATTCCCCATGAATATCAGTAATAGCAATATATCTTGACATAACTTACCTCAAAAAGATTATATCATAGTTACAATATTGCGTACATTTTAAAAATTTGATATCATGAAAGTATAATTAAGATTAGTTGTTATGCGTATTCAGTCTGTATCTATTTATAAACCACATAATACACTAAATAGGAGTTATCCAACTGTGTCCAAACCGTCGAAGCCGCATAAACCTCGAATAACGGAAGAAAATTACCTCTACTATTATTACGATATCCCATTTCAAGGCTCAACCTCAGCAGGGAAACCTTTGAGAAGATTGAAAGATATTACTTGTCCGTATCGTGGTATAAAAATAATCCCCGGAACTGCACTTAGGGGGTTTGAAAAAAACTTGGGTAAATGCAAATCCTCCGAAGAAATAGTTAAACTTTTAGGTCAATATTATGACAGTTTGCTTCCTACAGAAAAATCAATGTTTGCAATATTTAAAGATTTTTCTATGCTAAATCCTGAAGATAATATTAAAAACTGCCTTCAGATGCTTTACAATAACTGCTTAATGAAACTTAAGCTGGAAGAATTTTACGTTCTTGATGAAGTAGATTTGATGTCCAGAAAGCTTTCACCAAGTACAGCACTAAAACTTAGACACAAAACCACAAAATGCAGACAACTGATATTAGATAATAAACAACAAGACACATTCAAGCGTAAAACTTTTTTGAATTCTTTGGAAGAAATTATCCCAAATGAAAACGAAAGAGAAATTTTTTCTGATATCAAAAACAAAGCACTTTTTCTTCCGACCTCAGGAAGCAGCAAGAATGCTTTTGTCGTAAAATATTCACGCCGTGAGCAAGAAGAAGCTGCAAGGCGTTTGTTCATCGGTTCTACAGGTTCTATTGAACACGTTACGCCTGAATCTTTAGGCGGAATTAATACAATTGGAAATTTTCTTTTAACTTCCGCAGACGGGAACAGATACAGAGAAAATATGCCTTTAACTGAATATATAAAAAGGCATCCTAATATTCCGAAATATATGCAGCAATATATTGATGACGTTATTAGAAATATTCACGAAGGCGGACTTCAAGGCAATGAAACCTACCCTTATAAAATTAAGAAAAAACTTATGGACGAATCAAACGGCAGAATAATGATTAGTTTGGGAAAATATAAGTACTCTGAAGAAGAAGCAGCGGAAGCAGTTAAAGAGTATGAATGTCGTTGGGATAAATACAAGTGTTAAACGAGTAATCGCTTTTCTCTAAAAATTCTTGTTTATTGTATAATCTAACCATGACTAGCACGGATTATATGAATAACAAATTTGATATTATCGTTGTAGGCGCAGGGCACGCAGGATGTGAAGCTGCTCTTGCTGCGGCACATTTAGGTTGTAATGTTCTTCTTTGCACACTTAATGTTGATAATATTGCACTTCAACCTTGTAATCCTGCTATCGGAGGCCCTGCAAAATCTACTCTTGTCAGAGAGATTGATGCCTTAGGCGGTGTTATGGGAGAAGTTGCAGATGCAACTTATCTTCAGATGAAGACGCTTAATTCTTCGAAAGGCCCTGCGGTTAGAGCTTTGAGGGCTCAGTCAGATAAAAAAGAATACACTCGTTATATGCGAAATATTCTTGAAAACACTGATAACATCTGGATAAAACAAGCTTGTATTACGGATATAAAGGTTAAAGACGGAGAAATCTCAGGTGCTGTTGATGAATACGGTATAGAGTATTCTTGCAGAGCAATAATCCTAACAACAGGAACATCGCTTGAAGGCAGGCTTTGGATAGGATTAAACAGTTATGATGGTGGAAGACTCGGAGAACGAGCTGCAATAGGACTTTCAGAGTCGCTTAGAAAACACGGAATTAAGACTAAAAAACTTAAAACAGGCACTCCTGCAAGAGTTGATAAAAGGACTATAGATTATTCAAAGATGACGGTTCAACCGGGGGATGAAAAACTAAGTTTTTATTCATTTAAACCCAATCGCCCGATAAGACAGCAATACCCTTGTTATCTTACAAGAACAAACGAAGAAACTCACTCAATAATCAGAGCGAACTTAGATAAATCTCCAATGTATCAAGGTCTGATACAAGGTGTCGGACCTCGTTATTGTCCGTCAATAGAAGATAAGATTGTACGTTTTGCATCAAATCCTTCACATCATATTTTTATTGAACCTGAAGGGTTAAATACTTATGAAGTATATATTCAAGGCTTCTCAACAAGCTTGCCTGCTTGCGTTCAGGTTGAGATGATACGCTCACTTCCGGGATTAGAGAAAGCCCACATTATTAAACCTGCTTACGCAGTTGAGTACGACTATGTTCCTGCGGTTCAAACATTACATTCACTAATGTCTAAAGATATTAAAGGTTTGTTTTTTGCAGGTCAAATAAACGGTACAAGCGGATATGAGGAAGCTGCTGCACAAGGACTTGTTGCAGGAATTAATTCTGTTAATTACTTAAACAATTCAGAGCCTTTAGAACTTTCTAGAGCATCATCTTACACGGGTACACTTATTGATGATTTGGTAACTAAAGATATTCAAGAACCTTATAGAATGCTAACTTCACGCTCTGAATACAGACTGGTTGACGATGCTCAATATCAAAGATTTTTGGATAAACAAGAAAATATTAAAAAAGAAATCCAAAGACTTCAAGAAGCAAAACTTCCTGCAACAGAAGGGGTAAATAATATTTTGGCAAAATATGGCGAGCATATTGAAAACGGTATAAGGCTTGCAGAATTATTAAAACGCCCAAATATCAATTATGACGTATTTAGAGAGTTGGATGATGATACTCGAAACATAAACTTAACGAAAGATGTAACAGATGAAGTTGAAGTTCTTGTAAAATATGACGGATATATAAAACGCCAGCTTCAACAGGTAGAAACGGCAGAGAAGTTGGAAAAATACAGAATCCCTGCTAATATTGATTATTCAAAAATTACGCATATATCAACCGAAACAAAAGAACTTTTGGAAAAAATCCGTCCGACAAATTTGGCTCAAGCATCACGCATAGGTGGCGTTAAACCTGCTGATATCTCAGTTTTAATGGTAATGCTTGGAAAATAAAAAGATAAGTAATTGACAATTTATCCTAAAAACAATATTCTGTAAATATAAAAATAAAAAGCAAGAAGATGACTAAAAAGTCAAAATATTATGAGATGCTTCGCTTACGCTCAGCATGACAAGCCAGTCTAAAAGCATGTAAACACGTCATTCTGAGCCAATTATCAATTTAGAGGCGAAGAATCTCAAACAAAGGAAATTTTGATTTTTTAGTCACCCTCAAATATTAAATTTGTATATAATTACATATAAAAATATAGGAGAAAAGTATGAGAAGATTTAATCCGGAGTTTAAGGATGATAAAGACAGATTAATTACTTTAGCAATGCTTATAGCATCAATGTTTTTTATTTTTGTTCCGTCTTTGGTTGTAATTTTTATTCCGAAAAATTATATAAGTGAAACGACTTACGAAGTTGCAAAAACATTGTTTAATTTTGAACTTTTGCTGTTTTTAATATCTTTGTTGTTTGTAATACCGATTATAGGGTGGATTGTAGGATTTATTGTTGCACCGATTTTGATGATTTGGAATGTGATTGTTATAATTATTAACCTTTGTGCATTTGCAAGTAATAAAGAACTTAAAATCCCTGAATATTACAAAGTTGTATAGACAAAAATCACCTCTCAAGATGGAGAGGTCGAAGCCGTAGGAACGATAGTGACGTACGGATTCGGGTGAGGTTTAACATTTGTAATAACAGTTTTTGTCAGGTAAAACCTGACCTACATAACTGACCTACATAACTATAAGTTTATTTAATTATGTGGGTAAATATAATATACGTTTTGTGAATGGGTGCGTGAAACCGTCATTTAGGGGTAAATGTAATTCTTGTTTTTCGTAAATAGTTACGCTCAACCGTCATTCAGGGGTAAATGTAATTCTCGTTTTTCGTAAAAGACCATGCTCAACCGTCATTCAGAGGGGAAAATATTCATTTTACCCCCGATGAATCGCCATAACTGATTTATTTATAAAAGTTTTAGAGATTCTTCGGACTCCGTGAAAGGTAAATGTACAAACTAACAAATCTTTTCCTCTGAATGACGGTTTAATGTAGACACTTGCTACTTAAAGTATTATATATTCAATAATCTATCAAATTTGTTATTCTTTCGTCATTCATGAATGATGTATAAATGCAAGTTTTTACACTTATAATATTTACATGTTTTATTTAAAAAATTCTTCTAATAATTTTATATCAGTTTGATTTTTTTCTACTGTTGCGATTACTTTTATTCCCGTTAAGTATTCGACTTGTTTAAGGTTATCTTGGTGCATAAAACTATCTGGATTAAAGTTGTTGAGAATAATTCCTTCAATATTGATGTTATTTTGTCTTGCGTATTCAACAGTCAAAAGAATGGAATTTATTGTTCCAAGACCACCATCAGCTACAATAATTATATTTAATCCTAAATCTTTAATTAAGTCTTTTAGTAAGTATTTTTCACCGTTTTGAACTCTTAGAGGGCAAGTAATACCTCCTGCACCTTCAACAAGCAGATAGTCATATTGGTTTTGTTTTTCTTCAAATGCTTTTTTAATTCTTTCCGTATTAATTGTTTCTCCTGCTCTTTGTGACGCAAGATGCGGAGAAACAGCCTCTTTCCACCAATAAGCAACGCAATCGTCAGCCGTTGTCGGGATTTTAGCGGTAGAAACAACATAGTTGCAGTCACTTTCTACAAGCTTTCCCCCTTTTTCCACAACACCCGACAACACAGGTTTAAAATATCCTGCGTTAAATCCTTCTTCTCTCATTTTTTTTAGAATAAGAGCAGAAATATAAGTTTTTCCTATATCCGTTCCGGTTGCTGTTATAAAAATATTCTTTGACATAACTTAATCATACATCAAACACTTTTTTTAATTTAGTTATTATGAAAAAGGACAGGACAATCTATAAGCTTCCTAAACTTGATTGCGTAAAGTCCCTGTCCTTTTTTTATTTTATTTTACAAAAATTGTTAAATAAGATCGTGTTATAATCCGACTAATCTATATTAACATTTCTTTTTCTTCTTTGCTTGATTCATGCTCTTCTATCATTTCATCAAGTTCATCAGGTAAGATCGTATTATTAGCAACGGCTTTTTCTTGTAATCCTTTCTTCAAAATTTCACTTTGTTTTGCTTTCAAGCTTTCTTTTGCTTCTACAACATCTCTGTCGCAGCGGATTGAACCAATTTTTACCGCATATTCACTTGGTGCTGACATTTCTGAGAGTCTTTCCTGAATAGGATAACTTGCCCAATCGTCAGGAATTTCTTCAATTGTTTTATAAAATTCACCTTCAGGTGCAAGTCGTTTATTTACTTCTTTTTCCAGAACTTTTTGAACATACTCTTTTTGGCTTACAAACCTGCAAGGAAGAATAATCTCTGAACCGATAACCTCCTCAGGATCACGTTTTTCGTATTTTTTGAACAGTTCTGATGCGATTTGAAGATGACCTCGTCCTCCATACAAGTATAATAGTTACAAACTTCTGTAAACTCGTGAACAAGGAATTTTTCCCATAAGCTTTCACTTGGGTCTATCAAAGATTCATACATTGTAACATGTTCTTCCTCAACATCTTTAATCTCAGCATAAGTTTCTCTAAGAGTGTGATCGCCGTACATAAACCCGTGTTCTGCATAAAAATTGTGTGTTTGTTGTTCACCTGATAAAACGGTTAAAATATTGACCTTTGTTTGAGGTGATGCGGTTGCTTTGTCATAGTGTTTGCGTTTTCTTAGTCCGTTGCAATTGTGATGGTGCTGAGTAGGACGTCCTGTTATTACATCAGTCTGACCTTGTACTATATCATTAGGCTTTGTTCCTTCTCTTGCATAGGCAAATTGTGCGTATCTGTACAAATGGTCAAAGTCTTCTAAAAGACCAAAATCAAAAACCTCTTTAACATATTTGTCAGGCTCATTCTGCGCAAGCCAAGCAGTTAAATCAACAGCAACCTGTTCATAAGCTAAGGTCGTATCTAATACGCTCTGGTCCTCAGGCCCCATCCAGTTGCAAGTCATTTGCTGGGTATTTTCTATTCTGCCGATTTGAGAAAGTTTGATTTTGTCCTCGTTATCATCTAAATATCTTGCAAGCTGATGCTTGAAGCCCCAAGCCTCAACCTCAATCCCGTTCATTAAAATCTGACGGGTTCTTGTATAACAATCCACCTCTGTTTTGTTGTAAGGTTTTCCTACAATTTGGTGCCAGTTTCTGAGTTGTTTTTCTAAGGGTATTCCTTTTTCTTTTAAGGGATTAAATGTCATAATATTATATCCTTTCTGCAAGTTCTCCTTGCAAAAAGATGATACAAAGAAAGATAAAATTTTTAATCGGTAAGATGTATATTTATATTTCTTTTAATTCTATTTTATAATTAAAAATCTTTGCAATTGTTTCAAACTCGTGAAATGTTAATATGCCACGAGATAATTTCGCATTAATACTACCTCGAGTGTATTTTTTGCCAATAGCATCTGTCATAGCTTTTGCTAATTTATCATAATTCGATTGATTTAAAGATAACCAATAGTTTATTATATAATACGTTATAGTATTAAATTAATCTAATAAGTATTAATTTGTATATATGAGAATAAATTATGATTAAAAAGAAATTGGGACATAATATTGATACATATTTTGACGATATGCAAGAAAGTTTGGAATATATGCAAACGACAATAAATGATTTGTTTTCTAGTTTAAATAAAATCAGATACATGATGTGGCTCAAAAAAGAAGTTCTATAATTATTGTTAAGGATGTGCATGCTTGAAATACTTCCCTAAACAGAACAATAGTTGCAGGCAAAATCTTAATGTAACAAAATACATAATATGATGAATATGCTATAATCTAATAAAAAGAGGACTATTTATGAGTAATTATTATGAACTTAAATTATCAATAAATCCTAATATGGAGGATATAGTTTCAGATATTTGTTTTACTAATTTAGCCTGTGAAGGAGTCGTTTTAGCGGAAGAAACATATAAAGACCTTGTCATGACTGCTACAACCGAGGGAACTTTAAGGGTTTTCCTGAGTGAAGTGAATGAAAATCCTGTAGAAATACTTAAGACCGAACGTGAACTTCTTAAATCAAGAGGGTTTAGTGATGAAGAATTAGGCAGCTGGGAAGTTTCTTTAGACGAAAAAGAAAATCAGGATTGGTCTAAAAAATGGAAAGAAAAATGGACTGTAACCCACGTAACAGATAATATAGCAGTAGTGCCAAGCTGGTTAAACTATGAACCAAAAGAAAACGAGATTACAATAACTTTAGATCCCGGCTGTGCTTTTGGTACAGGGACTCACCAAACAACACAACTGTGTATGAAAGCTTTGGAAAAATACCTTAAAAAAGGAGATACTATGGCTGATATTGGTACAGGCTCAGGAATTCTTGCTATTCTGGCTAAAAAACTCGGCGCATCATTAGCTTATGGCTGCGATAATGACGATACGGTTATTGATGTTGCTATAGAAAATGCTAATAAAAATAATGAAATCGATTGCAAATTTGAATTAAAAACAGCCGATAAATTAACTGAAAAATATGATTTTGTTTGTGCAAATATTTTGCATAATGTTCTATTTGAAATCATGGGTGATTTAAAAAATATAATGAAAGATGATGGCATTTTATCATTAAGCGGAATTTTAAACGAAAAGAAAGAAGTTGTTTTAGATGCAATCAAAAGAGAAAACCTTAAAATTATTGATACCATTGAACAAGATCAATGGATTTCGTATGTTGTAACAAAATAATCATTAAAAACAAAAAACAATAAAAAAACCGACTTATTAAAGTCGGTCTTTTTTAGTTATAATAGAACTTTTATTTTTTCAAAAAGTCAGGAATTTGAATTGATATATCGTTTCCAAATCCGCCCATTGTAGGTGCTTTTGCAGGCTGAGCATTATTGAATGCACCCCTAAAGAAATCTTCTGCGCTGATTGAACGGCTTTCGGCCTTTTCTAAAGTCGGCATTTGTGATTTAAGTTCAAATCCTGTAGCGATAACCGTAATCTGAATTTCACCTTGAATATTATCATCAACAACAGCACCCATGATAACTCTTGCATCGTCAAGAACCGCATTATTAATAATATTAGCAGCATCATAAACTTCGTGAAGAGTCATGTCAGGTCCGCCGGTAATGTTAACAATAACACCGCTTGCACCGTTAATAGATGTTTCAAGCAGTTGAGAATTGATAGCTATATTAGCTGCTTCTGTAGCTCTGCCTTCACCTGAACCACGACCAATACCCATCAATGCTGAACCTGATGCAGCCATTACAGACTTAACATCAGCAAAGTCAACGTTGATTAACCCAGGAATTGTAATGATATCAGAGATACCTTGAACACCTCTCATAAGAACTTCATCAACAACGACAAATGATTCTGTAAGAGACACTCTTCTGTCTACAACATCAAGTAATTTATCATTTGGTATAACAATCAATGCATCAACTGATTCCCTGAGTTTTTCCAAACCTTGCAAAGCTTGGTTTTGTCTTCTCTTACCTTCAAAACCGAAAGGTTTTGTAACAACACCGATTGTCAATATACCTAAATCTTTGGCAATTTTAGCAACGATAGGAGCTGCTCCTGTACCGGTTCCACCGCCCATACCTGCTGTAACGAATACCATATCAGCGCCTTCAATAGCTGCCGTAATTTCTTGTTGTGCTTCTTCTGCAGCCTTTTCACCAATTTGAGGTTCACCGCCTGCGCCAAGTCCGTTAGTTAACTTTGCACCTAATTGTATTCTGTTTTTGCAGGTTGAAGTGTTTAAAATTTGTAAGTCGGTATTCATTAACCAAAATTCGACACCTGTTAAACCATTCTTAATCATTCGGTTTACTGCGTTTCCGCCGCCGCCGCCGACACCTATAACTTTAATTTTAGCAGGACCTGCACTAACAGGTGCTGCAGTAATATTATCAGATGACTGAATGCTTGAAGGTTGGTATGATGATTCTTGTTGATATGAAGAACTATCATTTCCTGAACTCATCCCCGTTGCATTAACATCTTTTCTTCCAAAAATATCCGGTCCTAAATTGTCCACGTTTATTCCTCTTTTTTTCTTTTCTATACTATACCACTATAGTAACATACTATTTTAAAGTCAGGCAAATGTAAAGTTTTTATACTGGCAAATGTAATATAATTTAACATGTATTACTATTCTGATAATCCCGGCATAACGTAATTATTTTAACTTTATAAAAAAATTAATTTTCTAAAAATTTGCCCATTTTTCTGAACTTGTCATATCTTTGACATCTAAGTTCTTCTGCTGACATTTTAGAAAGTGTTTCTAACGTTCTGAGGATAGTATTCTTCATAGATATTGCCATTTCATTATAGTCCGTATGCGCCCCGCCAATAGGTTCAGGAATTTCTTCATCAATAATTCCAAGTTCGAGCAAATCTTTTGAAGTAATCTTTAAAGCTTCTGCTGCATCAGCAAATTTTGCAGCATCTCTCCAAAGAATAGAAGCACAACCTTCCGGTGAAATAACTGTATAATATGCGTGTTCAAGCATCATGACGGAATTCGAGACAGCAAGTCCTAATGCTCCGCCACTACAGCCTTCGCCTGTGATAATTGATATAACAGGAACGGAAAGTTTTGACATTTCTCTGAGGTTCATAGCTATTGCAGCGCCTTGTCCTGTTTCTTCTGCTTTTATCCCCGGGTATGCCCCCGGAGTGTCGATTAATGTAATTATAGGTAAATTAAACTTGTTTGCATGTTTGAACAATCTCAATGCTTTTCTATATCCTTGAGGCTGCGGCATACCAAAATTGTATTCAAGGTTTTCTTTTGTACTTTTACCTTTTTGAATGCCGATTATCATAACAGGTTTTCCGTTTAATTTAGCGAGTCCGCCAATTATTGCTCTATCGTCCATTCCTTCCCTATCACCGTGAAGCTCTATAAAATCTTCACACATAAGATTCACATAATCTAAAAATTTAGGTCTTTCGGAATGTCTTGCGATTTGTAATTTTTGTGAAGGTTTCAATGTTGAATACAACTCCTTTTTCTTGTCTTCTGCTTGTTTTTCAAATAATTCGATTTGGTCCTCCAAATCCAGTCCGGAATTTTCGCTTAATTGTCTTAATTCTTCTATTTTGTTTTGTATATCTATAATTGGTTTTTCAAAATCTAATACCGTTGCCATCAATCTATACCTCGTGCATTTCTAAAATATTGGCTAATGTTTTTCTTAAATTTTTTCTCTTAGAAACTATATCAACCTGACCGCATTTTAGTAAATATTCTGCTGTTTGAAAGTCTTCAGGAAGTTTTTGTCTGATTGTTTGTTCAATAACCCTTCTTCCTGCAAAACCTATTCTTGCGCCTTGTTCTGCAATAATAATGTCTCCTAATGTTCCGAAGCTTGCAGTAATACCGCCAAAAGTCGGTTCTGTAAGCAAGTTAATATATAATATTCCTGCTTCATCAAGTTTTCCTGCCGCACAAGATGTTTTAGCCATTTGCATAAGAGATAGGGCACTTTCTTGCATTCTTGCACCGCCTGATGATGTAACAGCAAGTACAGGAACCTTTAATTCAAGTGCTTTTTCCATAATGCGTGTAACTTTTTCACCTACAACGCTGCCCATCGAACCGCCCATAAATTCAAAATCCATTACCGCAATTGCAATCTTATGTCCGCAAATCTCTCCGACACCGGTAATAACAGCATCGTTTAAACCTGTCTTTTTTTGTGCCTTATCAAGTCTTACCGCATAAGATTCCGTATCAAAGAACTCAAGAGGATCCATCGGCTTAATCTCTTTAAACATTTCTTCAAAAGAATCTTCATCTAATAATTGTTTAATTCTTTTTCGTGCGCTTATTTTATAGTGGTAGTCGCAATGAGGACATACCATCATATTTTCTTCCAAATCTGTTTTAAGAAGCTGAGTTTCACAATGAACGCATTTTGTCCAAAGCTCCGGTGCATCATTTTCAACACCCTTAATTTCTTTGGCTCTACGCTCAATTTGAGCTTCTTTTCTTTTTTCAAACCATTCTTGTATACTCATATATTAATTCAGCTAAAATGCTGTCCTTCTCCTTGTTCTACAATGATTGAGATAACAAATTTATCCCTTTTTACATGTACCTTTACATTCTACACCAAACATATAAAAATAACTTCTGTCGTAACAATTTGTAAAAAATATATAAAATAAAGCAAAATTTTTTCTTATAATTTTTATTAATACTATGAAGATTATAAATATTACAAAAACTATAGCACTAACTTCCATGATTTTTGTTGCATCGCTGAAACAGGCAAATTCATCACAAATATATTCGCAAGAAATGCAACAAGATACTTTTGAACGCTCAATAACTCCGCAAGGTGTAAAAGATACAACTATTTTAAGACTTGCACCAAAACCGGATATAGTAATAAACGGCAAAAAGAAAAAAGCTGGTATAATTGTTGATTTAACCAAAAACATTTTATACCGATATGATAAAAACGGGAATCCTATAAATGCGTATCTTATCGCAAGCGGGAAAAAGAGTACGCCTACGGATAAAGGGGTTAGAATAGTTACACATAAAGAAAAATTCCCATACAAAAGTGCAATAGGAACAAAAAGAAGAAGGTCGCCAAGAGATTACGGACCGGTGGTAATTTGTCTGAAAAAATTAGATCCAAAAACCGGAGAACAATCAAAAACCGGAGAATTTATTCATGGCTGCAGAAGTTATGAAAAAACATTTGAATTAACTCCCGACAGATATGTTTCTCACGGCTGCATGAGAATGGATAATGGAGTTATAAAACAACTTGCACCTACGGTTGAAAAGGGTGAAATTATTATAATTAAATAAGTTTATGATATTTTTAAGGCATCAGAAACAAATTCACTCAGGTTAGTAACTATGTTTTTTGCATATTTGCTATATTGATTTGCTGCAGTTTTGCGTTCAAAATCAAACAGACCAGAATTTGCAGTATCAGCCATTGTTGGTTTTGTTTCAAAAACAGGGTTGAACAAAGTTAAAACTTCCTCCATAGAAAAATCTTTTCCGCTATTATATTTGTTGAACATATTTTTGTCAAACGAATCAACCGGTTTTACTTCAGTAAGTTCGTTTATTTTATGACCATCCAAATCGCCCAAGTCTAATCCGGAAATTGAAGGAATTCCAAGGGTATTTATAAAATTTTGTCCGTTTTGTTCCAGATTGTTGTTCAATTGTTTATCAAGAAGATTAGCAAAAGTTTTGTCATTCAAATCAACTTGAGAGGTTGTTTCTGTTGAATTCCCCTCAATAGCTTTTGATAACATCGTACTTGCTAAATTTGATACTAAATCCATACAATAAGTTTACAATATTATTGAAAAAGCCTCTATCCTACAAAAAGTTGAATTAATCTTGAAGAAACCTAAAAATACTTATATAATTATAAAAACAGGAGAGAATAATGAAAAAGAGATTTTTATGCTTATTTGTTTTTATCCTTTTTAGTTTATCTGTATATGCGGAAAATTTTCCTGATATAAAATACAAAAATATCGGAAACAAAGACAAAATTGCGTATGATGAAACTGCAGATACTTGGTCAAAAAAATTTGATAAAAAAACAACAAATTATTTTATAAAAACAAAAGGTTTTGGCGAATTTTACGATTATTTATATCCAAATAAAAATTTTGCTTTTACAACAAGTTGTGAATATGAATTTATTTATAATGGCAGTTTGATAGGATATTCTAACAGAGATTTGAAATTTTATGATATAAAATTTGTTAATAACGGATTAAGTAAGCGAGAGCTGACAAGAGAAGAAATAGAAAAAATACTGCCTGATTATCACATAATTTATTTATCGGATTTTAGTGATAAAACAAACTCATATAAGATAAAAAAACACATAGGAAGTTTAAAAATCTTATTAGTCAATGACACAAATGATACATTCGACGATTTTCGTTTTTCATCGGGTAATGCAAGCTTTAAAACTTTTGATTTAAAAGGGTTTATTAATGTTACGAAATCCGGAATGATACAATTTGCAAAAAATGACAGTCATATTAATGATAAAAACTGGTATGTTATATTGGTAAGATAAAAAAATACACCGTGGTAAGAACCACGGTGTATTTTTTTAGTTTTTATTAATTCTCAGAAGAACTTTCAGCCATACTTTCTATTTCTGCATTATCAGATTTAAAAGGGTTACTTCCTGAATTTGTCATTTCTTCCGGAGCGGATACTTCTTTCTTTTCCTTTTTCTTAATTATTTTGGGAATATCTTGAAGTTCGTTTGCGATTGCATCAGTCTTGTCTGCTTCAACTTTTTCTTCTTCTGTTCTTGAGTCAGCATTTTCTTCTTTTTCATCAGAAGAGGTTTCTTCTGAAACTTCATTTGTTTCAGAATTTTCTGAATCTTCTAAAACATCAGGAACTTTTTCATCTTCTGAACATTCTTTTGAAGATTTAGCATCTTCAACAAGCTTTAGCATCTCATCACGTTCTTTTAGTGCCGCATCAATTTCTTCTTCATCTTTTGCTCTGATTACGGGAATTGAAAGCATTAAAGCAACTTGATTACCTTCTTGTTCAAAGTTCAAATCAAGAAGTTCTTTATCAAGTTCAACATAACGTGAAAGAAGTTCAATAAGTTCACTTCTCATTTGTTCCAAAATTCTTGGTGTTAGATTTGTTCTGTCTTGCATCAAAACAAGTTTAAGTCTGTTTGTCGCAACTGATTTTGAAGCATCAGCCTGTTCTTCTTCTTGATTATGAAAAAATTTGGCTAACGTATTATATAAATCTGAAAATAGGCTCATCTTACACCTTCACTTTCAGCTTAGATATAACGCTTTTAATCTTTGCCATAAGTCCTCTGGGCTCATCTAAATCTAAGAACGGAACTTCTTCACCTAAGATTCTTTCAGCAACATTTCTATATGCTTTACCAGCAAGAGCGTTTTCATCATTTACGATAGGCTCACCCTTGTTTGTAGATGTAATAATTCCCGTATCTTCAGGAATTATACCTACAAGCGGTATTTCAAGGATTCCTACAACATCATCAACGCTCATCATTTCATTTGATTTAATCAAATTAGGACGAACCCTGTTTAATAGAAGCTTAACGCTTGTTATTTCTTCTTTTGTATTTAAAAGTCCGATAATTCTATCTGCATCACGAATTGCTGACATTTCAGGAGTTGTAACAACAATTGCTTCAGAGGCACCTGCAACTGCATTTTGGAAACCTTGTTCAATACCTGCAGGACAATCAACAAGAACGAAATCGTTTTCCTCTTTTAAAATGTCGCAAATTTCTTTTAGTTGTTCAGCATTAACTGCTGTTTTATCTCTTGTTTGAGCAGCTGCAAGAAGTTGTAAATTAGGATTCTTTTTATCTTTTACAAGAGCTTGTTTAAGCTTGCATCTTTCTTCAATTACGTCAACGATTGTATAAACGATTCGGTTTTCAAGACCTAAAAGCAAGTCTAAGTTTCTCAAACCTAAATCTGTGTCGATTAAAACAACTTTATGACCTGATTTTGCCAGTGCAGTACCTATATTTGCACTTGTTGTAGTTTTGCCTACACCGCCTTTTCCTGATGTTATAACTATTACTCGGCCTGTCATTAATCTCTCCTTAACTTTTTATAAATTACAATTTTTCCATCTTCAATAAGAGCTTCCTCAGGGGTAAACTCGTTTGATTTTTGAACATAAGGTACGTTCAAAGTATCGTTTCTTCTTGCATATAAACCTGCAATTCTAAGTTGAATTGCATTTAGTTTTAATGCTCTGACTTTAGAGGTTACATTACCGTTAGAACCTGCGTGAGCAATACCGCCTAAGATACCCCAAACAGTAATGTCGCCACCTGCAACAATCTCACTTCCTGGGTGAGCATCACCTATAATAAAAACATTTCCTTCATAACTGATTGTTTGACCTGAGCGAAGTGTCTGATGAAGATATAAAGTCGGCATTGTTTCTGTGTTATCAGAATTTTCCTCAACACCTTCCGGTAAAACATTACCGGTATCTAAAAGAATATATTTACTAACCTCTTCGCTTGGTAAAAGACCTTCGCTTGCGGCTAATGCGCCAAAATCATGCTCATCATAATTTTCTGACGGTATTACCTCTGAAAGTTCTTCTGTTGAAACTTCGTCATAGATATCTTCTATTCCTTCTGTTGTTTCAATAGGAAAATTAGGAAGTGAAATCTCCGTTTTTGCCCCACTGGTAATTTCACCTTCTGTTCTTTCTATTACGGATTCTTGTTTTAACATTTTTTCTTCAAAATTATCAGAAGCTTTTATATCAGCTTCTGCATCAGAAGAAATTTTAGAAATCATGATTCCCAAACTTACGGCAGATGCCTCTGTTTGTTCGGAAATTGTATCAATAAAAGCAATTGAAGCTTCCATCGAATCAATTAAAGCTTTTATACTCAAAAGCTGAGATTGTTTCAAATCCAAACTGCCTAATTTTAAACAAATTCTTTTTCCTCTAACGTCAGGGTGTTCCATTATCGAACTTAATTCAAATACTAATTGAGAAGTATTTTTTACATTACTTAAATCAATAATAAACCCGTTTTCTACACTCTTTTCCATTAACATAATAACTAATTCCCAAATTGATATGTGACATGAATTAGGATAGCCTAAATGTTTTCCAAGTTCAATAAAGTGTGACGCTTTGTAAAGTAAATTTGTTTAAAAATTTAAGATTTATAGCAAATTTTTTATTTATGATTTTTATAATAAGTGTTATGAGAATAGAAAAAACAAATCAAACTTCTTTCAGAGCATAATTTTTAAATAAAGCAAAAATCGGACAATTCTTTAATAATGACTCAGTATACATAGATAAATAAGTTTTTTTGTCAAAATAACTCCGTCAAATCCGAATGACATTAATGCGTTATCTAATCTTGCATTTTATTGGCAGCAGCAATCTTGAATATAAAGGAATAGGAATAGCTATTTTAGATTCGTTAAAACGCTTAGAAAGAAAAATTAATTGTTTTCCTGCATCAGAAAAATCCGTAAAAGATTTTTATATAAAAAACGGATTTGTTAAACATCCAAATATTTCAAACTATTATGTTTGGGAGAAAAAAGAGTTATAAAAATTTATTATTAATACTTTCTGAATTTTATTTTTATTCCTAAAATCATAATAACTTTATATATTATATCTTTTTCTTTTTCATTTCGTATAGAAAAAATTTTTTGATAAAAAGATAAACATCCATTAAGGTTTCTATAAAACTTGCTAGGATTATTGACTAATAACTGATATTGCTCTCCGAAATATGAATCTAATAATGATTTATCAAAAGTATTATTTTTATGTATTTCCTTAAAAGTTTTATGAAAAAGATTTAAGTTTTCTTTTTGTTTCTTTTTATCTAATTTTATAAAATTAAAGAAAAAGTTTATAAATTTACTGTAATTATATTCATATTTAAAATGTTTCCATAAATTAGGAGATTTTTGTAATAGTTCATATATAAATTGATATTCACTTTGAATCCATGTAAAACCATTTGGATTATTAGTGCTGTTTGTTTTAAAAAATCTATAGTGATAAAAAGGGTTATTTATTATATATATTGATTTTGCATATATAAAAGTTTGAAACCAAAAACCTTGGTCTTGATATCTTGCCCCAGGGGTTTCATTATATCTTATATTATTAGTTTTAATAAAGTCTTTTTTATAAATTCCACTCCATGTATTCATTTTAACATTAATGAATACTGTTTTGTCTTCATAAGGATTAATTATTTTATTATAATAAGTACCGTTAACATTTAGAGGAACAACATTTTGTATTAAATCTTCTGTAAATAAAAAGAAATCAGATTTAACAAAATCTACATTTGTTTCTATTGCTTTAGTATAAAGAATTTCGAACATATCGAGTTCCACATAATCATCTGGTTCAACAATACCAATATATTCTCCGGAAGCATTATCTATACCGATATTCATTGATGCACCATAGCCGGAATTTTCTTTATGGATAACTTTTATACGATTATCTTTTTTTGCATACTCATCTAATATTTTTCCGGTATTATCTATAGAGCCGTCATCAATACAGATTATTTCGATATCTTTCAAAGTTTGATTAACAACGCTATCTAGACACTCTTTTAAATATTTTTCTATGTTATAACAAGGTATTAATATACTAACTTTAGGCATTTTGTAATTCCTCAAATAGCAAAATCGCTCTTAATATAGCTTTATCCATATCATAATACTTATAATCTCCTAATCTTCCAAGGAAATATAAATTTTTTAAAGAACTAGCTTTTTCTAGATATTTATTGTATAGGTAAATATTTTCATCTTTTGGAATAGGATAATATCTTTCGTTTTTTCCTCTTTCAAAATATTCTGAATATTCTTTTGCAATAACTGTTTTATCTGATTTATTGTCTAAATAATATTTATATTCATGTATTCTTGTAAAATCATAGTTACATGGATAATTCACACATGCATTAGATTGATAATAAGGTTTGTTATATGTTTCAAATTTAAAATTTACACTTCTATAAGGCAATTCACCAAATTCATATTCAAAATATTCATCTATTGGACCTGTATAAAAAATTCTATCAAATTTGGCTGTATCAATATCTTTGTAGTCAGTTTTAAGTTTTATTTTTATATTTCTATGTGCAAGCATTTTTTCAATAACTTTGGTGTAACCTTCTAATGGTATACCTTGATATTTATCTTGAAAATATCTGTTATCCATACTTAAATATATCGGAACTCTCGCTGTTACCGCACCATCTACATCTTTTGGAGATACGCCCCACTGTTTTGTTGTGTAATGCAAAAATATTTTTTCATATACAAAATTCGCCAAAAACTTTAAATCTTTATCATCTTGTTTTTGAAATTCTAGTATTGGAACTTTTGAATTAATTTCAAATTTTTCTAACAGTTTTTCTTCAAGCCTTTTAGCTAATGTTTGAGGAAAAACATCATATAGTGTATTAAAATTGAATGGAATATGTGTTTCGATTCCGTCAATATATCCTAAAACTTTGTGCATATATGTATTAAAATCAGTAAATTGCTTTAAAAATTTCCAAACTTTTTCAGAATTTGTATGAAAAATATGAGAACCGTATTTGTGAATCATTATGCCGTTTTCATCACGATAATCGTAGCAATTACCGGCAACGTGTTCTTTTTTATCTATAATTATTACGTCTTCATTTAGTTCATTTGCCAAAAGCCATCCAATTGTTGCTCCGGAAAAACCAGCACCAACTACCAAATTTTTTAACTTCCTATGCATAAAATAGTTTCCTTCTATCTTTTATATTAACAAAAAATTGTAAATAATCATTAAATTTTTCGAATAAGAATATCTTATATTTCACCAACTAAGTCGTATTCTGTTGCGTCAATAATTTTAACAAGTTCAATATCACCGGGGACAACGGGTTTATTTGTTTTAATGTTCACAATTCCGTCAATTTCAGGTGCGTCAAATTGAGAGCGTGCAACAACTTCTCCATTATCAGAAAAAGCTTCAATTATGCAAGGAATTTTCTTTCCGATAAAACTTCTATTTCTCTCTAGCGATATTGATTGTTGAATCTCCATAAGCTCTTTAAACCTTTTGTGAGAAACTTTTTTAGGAACTCTCGGTTTCATATCAAAAGATGGCGTCCCTTTTTCTCTTGAATACTCAAAAACACCAACACGGTCAAATTTCATATCTTTGATAAATTGTTTAAGATGTTCAAAATGTTCTTCTGTTTCTTGCGGATATCCGACAATAAAAGTTGTTCTGATTGTTACATTCGGAATACGTTTTCTAATGTTTTCAATCAGAGGTCTATAATCAAAAGCAGGTCTATTCATAAGCTTTAACATTTCAGGATGTGAATGTTGAAGCGGAATATCAACATATTTAACAACTTTATCGCATTTTGCAATTGTATCAATAAGTTCATCACTCATAGTTGTAGGATATGCGTACATAATTCTTATCCAGCCTAAACCGTCAATTTTATTAAGCTCTTTTAGAAGTTCTGCAAGCATTGGTTTTTTATAAATATCAATTCCGTACCCTGTGGTATCTTGTGCAATCAGTATAATCTCAGTTACACCACGTTTAACAAGTTTTTTAGCCTCAAGTACAATATCTTCCATTTTTCTTGAATGGTAATCTCCTCTAAGGTACGGAATTACGCAATATCCGCAGCGATAATTACAGCCGTCTGCTATTTTTATATAAGAGCTTGCACCCATTGTAATTTGTTGTCTTTCGACATTTTCGGGATAAATATAATTTGGTTTTTCATTTACCTCAGAAACATAATTTTTATCAATGTTTTTTATTACTTCAACAATTTTATTAAAATCAGTAGTTCCTACAATTCCCGCAAGTTCAGGAATTTCTTTTTTAAGTTCTTCAGGATGTTTTTGTGCAAGACACCCTGCAACAATAACTTTTTTCCCCTTATCAACAAGCTCTAAAATTGTCCCTATTGATTCTCTTTCTGCATCACAGATAAATGAACAGGTATTAACAATTACAACATCTGTTTCATCTTCATTTAAAGTAATTTCATACCCGTTTTGAGATAAAATTCCCAAAATGAGTTCGGAGTCAACTAAATTTTTTGCACAACCATGTGATATGAGAGCTATCTTTTTCATAGTTTTAGTTTAGCATGAAATTTGTTTGAATAATATAGCAATTATTGTCAGGTAAAACCTGACCTACTTTGATAAAGTATTATTTGTTTGACATTAGACAAATTATATATTTAACTCTGTAGATCAGGTTCCATCTGACAATAACTGGTTTAGGAACAGCAATTAAGTATTAATCATTGATAATAGACTAATATATGTTATACTAAAATTAATGACTGTTTTTGACGAAAATTTGATACTTGAAACGATAAACATGATTAAGCTTTACAATTTTGATATCAGAACTGTAACGCTTGCAATTAGCCTTAGAGATTGTTTATCAGAAGATGTTAATATTGTTTGCGATAAAATTAAACGCAAACTTGATAAACATGCTTGTAATCTTGTAAAATATGCTAATGATATTGAAAATGATTATTCAATTCCTATTGTTAATAAACGTATTGCAGTTACTCCTATTTCATTAATAGGTGAATCTTGTTCAGTGAAAGATTATGTTAAAATTGCAAAAACATTAGATGACAGTGCTAAAAATTTGGGAATTGATTTTATAGGCGGATTTTCTGCTCTTGTTGAAAAAGGTTTTACTAAAGGTGATTTAGCGCTTATCGAAGCAATTCCTGAAGCTTTATCCGTAACTGACAGGCTTTGTTCTTCGGTTAATGTTGCAACATCAAAAGCCGGAATAAACATGGATGCTGTTTTAAAAATGGCTGACACAATTAAAAAATCGGCAGACGGAATAGGTGCAGCAAAGCTTGTTGTTTTTTGTAATGCCGTCGGTGATAATCCGTTTATGGCAGGTGCTTTTTGCGGATACGGTGAACCTGAGTGTGCTTTAAATGTCGGTGTTTCCGGTCCAGGAGTTGTCAGAGCCGCAATTATGGATTTGGATAAAAAAGCTGATTTGGGTGTTTTATCCAATAAAATAAAACAAACTGCATATAAAATTACTACAACCGGCGAACTTATCGGCAGACGTTTAGCTAAAATGCTTGATATACCGTTTGGTGTAATTGACCTTTCTCTTGCGCCAACTCCTGCAATAGGTGATAGTGTAGCTCAAATTTTTCAAGCAATGGGGCTTGAACACGCAGGTGCACACGGAACAACCGCCGCTCTTGCGATGCTTAATGATGCGGTGAAAAAATTCTTATGTCGGAGGTTTATCGGGTGCATTTATTCCTGTATCGGAAGACGCCGGCATGATAGAGGCGGTTAATAATAAGCACCTTACTTTTGATAAATTAGAAGCTATGACTTGCGTATGTTCTGTAGGGCTTGATATGATAGCAATTCCAGGTGATACACCAAGTACAACAATTGCAGGAATGATAGCCGATGAGATGGCAATAGGTATGATTAATAAAAAAACAACGGCTGTTAGAATAATTCCTGCACCAAATAAAGAAATTGGTGATAAAATAATATATGGAGGGCTACTTGGTGAAGCTCCGATTATGGAAGTAAATAATCTTTCGTCAAAAGATTTTGTAACAAGAGGCGGCAGGATTCCGGCACCGATACACAGTTTAAACAACTAAAGGATAGATATGGCTACATTTAAAGATTTAGAAGACAGTTTAAAAACTTATATGATTCAAGAACAATCAGACGCCCACAACGTTAGAACCGCAAACGTCGCTAAATATAATAATATTAAAATGTGGGTGGATATGGCAAAATACCAACAGCCTCACTTTTTTGTAAGAATATCTATCTCGGAAGCAGCATTTACAATTAATGACTGTACTAAGCTAACCGGCGGTTTGGGATATGAAGAAAGATTTGTTTATAAATGGTTTGGAAGAATCGGTAATAAAGACAAATTAAAAGAACTTTGGACAACGGCTCAACTTGAACGTAAAGACAGTTCTGAAAACAATGAGTCTAATCAAAACGAAGGTTAATTAGGATTATTTCTTATACTTTTTTTGAACTTTATTAAAAACTTCTTCAAAGCTTTGTATGGGAACCAGCTTGTATCCGCAATGTTCAGCTAAAGTTCCGCCCATTGCAAAAACTTCTTCTTGAGGGTATCTTCTGCATATTCCCGGACGTTTTTTGTGTATTTTACATTTATGAGTTTCTCTATCTAAATTTTCACACTCAAAAACAAGACCGGTTTCATCTTTATCGACAACTTTTAAATAAGTGTAAAATGAATGTTGTTTTTTTAATCGTTCAAATTCTTCTTCTGTCTGGATTATTGATTCGTGCTTAACATAAATTTTTTGACAGCATTTTCCGCAACAATTACAAGAACCGGTGCGGTAATACTTCCTTTTTAAAATATATAAATAATACCATTTTCTTAATGTTTCATATATTTTTTTAAGCATTTGTAACTCTTGATTTTGCTAATTTATACTCCGGAGATTCAGGATTAGATAAAAGCATAACTTTTGTAAAATATTTGTTTGCGGTTTTATAATCACCTTCTTTTTGAAGTTGATTTCCCTTTTCTAATCCTATTTTTATTACACGATCTTCAGGATTAATAAAAGAATTTAGTCTTTCAATCTTGTCTGAAAGCTCGTTTTTTGTTCGTTCATTTAGTATAATACAATTTTCGTATTCATATAGCGCAAAATGAAAATTATTTTCTCTAAAATAATTATCTCCCCATTCTTTGTGTCCTTTATAGCTTTGTTCATCAAAAGTTGAACTCAGTTCTCTTGCGAGCTTCATTGTGCTTAAGTACTCTTCCTGATTTTCAATTACTAGCGGTAAAAGTCTTCTCATTGCACAAAAAGCAGCAGTATAATCCCCAAGATTTATAAATACTGAAGTTAGCATTTGTAATGCTTCAACTGATTTTTTGTTGATGCAATAAGCTTGTTTTAAATAAATCATTGCGTGCATGTTATCATTTTCAGCAAGATAAGCCTTACCTAATAAGAAGTTGATTTCATAATTTGTCGGCAAATTTTTATATGCAAAATTTAAAAATTCTACAGCTGATTTATAATCCATTCTCAAAAGAGAAAGTCTGGCTTTTTGCAGAAACTCACTACCGATTTTTGAATATGTATCAAGGCTTTGTTGAACGGCAGTAAAAGCAGAACCCCTGTCTTTAGCATATTTAAGGTATTTTTCGTAATAAAAAATTGACTGAAACTTCATTCCGCAAGAAAAATATGATGTAGCAAGGTTTAAACAAACTGTTTCATCTTCAGGTTTGTAGGCAAAAGCGCATGCCCAATTATAAATTGCACGTTTTAAATCTTCTTTTTTGTATGCAATATTTCCTAAATAAAGATAAGATGGATTTTCATATTTTTCTATATTAACTGAATTTTGAAAATTTTCTTCAGCATTTTTTATATCACCCATTTTATAATAACATTTTGCAATACGATGATATAATTTATACGAAATGCTCGTGTTAACAAGACTCAAATACAATTTTAGAGCAGCTTGATAATCCCCGTTCATGTAGTGATTACGAGCGGCTTCCAGTTTTTTATTTTCCATATCAGAGTTGTCAACTACATAGTAATCCGACGATGCCATAGTTGTATTTTAGCATATTTATGAATTTAGGTCATCCCACAATTTAGAATTTGTTACAAGTTCTGATAAAACATCCTCTTCAAACGGATCAACTACTCCTTGTGAAAATAAATCTTGGATTTGCTCCATGTATGATAAATCTTCAGGATTTTCTGATGCTATTTTTGCAAATTTTTGAATATCCAGATCTCTTTGGAATAATTGCATAGCATTAGCTGAAATCTCTGTTTTATCAACATAAGGATTGTTGTTATATCCGCTTTTTTGTAAATTAGAGCGAATGTTCGCAAGCTGTATTACGTTATTTGCCGTATTTAAATTTAACAGATTATTGTCGTTGATGTTATTAAACATTATGCCCCAATCTCCCCAATTATTTTCTTTCATTATCATACATATTGGTCAAGTTGGTATCCTCCGTTTGGAGGATTTTAGGTTAAAAGTATTAAAGGGGGTACATATACTAAAAAAATGTTATAGAAAGTTGTATTACAATGTGTTATAATGTAATTAAATGCAACACAAGGAGTTAATTATGGCAGAACAATTTTCATTAAGACTACCTAAAGGAACAAAAGAAAGGCTTCAACAACTTGCAGATGCTACAGGGAGAACAAAGGCTTTTTTAGCCCAAGATGCCATAGAAAAATATTTGGATCTTGAAGCATGGCAGATTGCTTCTATTCAAGAGGGTATAAAAGCAGCAGATGAAGGACAAGTTGTGGCATATAAAGATATAAAGCAGGAATGGGGTTTGGAATAGATGGAGTATGAATTAATTTTTACTGTTCCTGCACAAGAAGATTTGAGAGCAATCAAACAATATATATGTTGTGATAATTATAGTTCAGCACAAAAAGTTATCAAACATATTATAGAAAATATTGAAATCTTAAAAACCAATCCATCACTGGGCAGAGCAGGCAGAGTTTTAAGAACAAGAGAGCTTATTATCCCAAAATATCCGTATATCGTACCTTATCAAGTCAGAGATAACAATATTTATATCTTGAGAATTTTACATACTTCTCGTAAATGGAGTTAATATATTTCTTAGTTTAGTATATCAAAAATAATTTTTTTAATTGTTTTTAAATCTTTTAAAGTAGCAACGGTTAACGCTCTATTTATATCCTCAATAAGAGATGTTTTTGAGGGTTTTGTATCATATACAGAATCATCAAAAAAATAGCTAATCGGAATATTATATGCCAAAGCTATTAGTTCCATTGTTTCTGCAGAAGGTCGATGTTTTCCGTTTTCTGCACGAGTAATTGTTCGTGTATCTATTCCTACAAATTCAGCAAATTTTTCTTGTGTTAAGCCTTTAGCACGTCTAAGTAATAAAATTTTATCAGCAATATGTTTTGTTGTTTTTAAGCAATTAGATTTTACATCTTTCATAACAACAAAATATCTTTTCTTGTGATGTTTTTCTACGATAATATTTTTACTTATGTAAATTATATGTCTGCTATATTTTAAGAAAAAACCGCTAAAAAGTTTTTATAAAATGTTTTTTAGAAATGTAACAAATTTTCAAAAAATCCTAAAGTTTTTTAAAAAATTGCCGATATATTTTATGTAAAACAAAGAACAAGGAGAATAAAAATGGGAATGTTACCAATTGACCGTTTGTTTGGATTAAGCGAAGTACAGCAAAATCAACAATCGCAGAGATTAGAAAAGCCTGACAAAGGGATTTCTTGGTTAGAAGTAGGTGGCGGCTTTGATACAGTAAGTTTTTCAACAAACAAGGGAGAGAAATTTGCTGATGTTAGGGCAGAGATGGATAAAAATGTTCCCGATAGAACAACAACAATAGAAGAAAAAGAAAGTGCAATATCATATATTGATAGAATGCTTGAATGCAGCGATATTACACCGGAGATGAAAAACTATTGGACTAATAAAAAAAATGTAATTGAAATGGAATTTCAATCAATAAAGAATGAGCAAACAGTCGGAAGCGGTGAAAAAATTGAAGATGTTTGGAAAGAATTCTCTGAGTTTACAAACAAATATTTCAACAGCATAAATGACAATATGACGATGGAAGAAAAGTATGAGAATAGAGTAGCTTATTACAATATGTATAGGACATTTATAGCAAGATTTATGAATTGTTCTGATATTACAGAGGAACAAAGGGCAGAATATTCACAAATGGAATATAATGCTAATCACGATTTATCAAATTGGGAACGTGATTTTGAAAGATATAAAAATTCATAACATAAATAAAAATACGGTGTCCCAAAAGTCCAAAATTAAAGAGATACTTCGTTCATGCTTAGCATGACTGTATATTTAAAACCCAATAAGCATGTCATTTTTGTATATGTTACATAATTTGGTGATAAAATATTCTGCCGATTACAGGTTATACAATAATCTGTCATTCAGAGCGGGTTATTGAAATAATCGCCATTGTTTGATTTAAGTAATAGCGAAGAATCTCTATAATTTTCGTAAAGAAACAGTTATGGAGATACTTCGCACTCTGTACTAACTTTCTCAATATATACAACCTTCTGCTCAGTATGACGAATCAACGCATCAGCTACAAATCTCAAATTCAATACTTTTGTTATCAAAAAATAATAATTTAATCCGAAGGATCTCTTTTATCATTAACAATACATTCTCTAAATAGAATCAAGCGTGAAGAACAAATCAGCTTTTTCTGCTTTTGTTAACTCTACAAGCGGACGTCTTACATATTCTTGAATCATTTCTCTATAAGCTAAAGCTGCTTTAACAGGGACAGGATTTGGTGCCATAAACAATTTTTTGAATATCGGATAAAGTTTTCTGTGCATATTTCCTGCTGTAGTCGCATCACCTGTTTTAAAGTTTCTAATCATGGATTTGATTTCTTTACCGAAAATATGAGATGCAACAGAGATTACACCGTGAGCTCCAACTGATAACATCGGTAAAGTTAAGCTATCATCACCTGAATATATTGCAAAATCACTAGGGCAGCTCATTTTTAGTTCTGTAATTATATCCATATCACCAAAGCTTTGTTTAAGAGCAACGATATTAGAATATTTTCTAGCAAGTGTTTTAACGGTTTCAACTGCCATGTTAACACCTGTTCTTGAAGGAATATTGTATAGAATTATTGGTAGTTCTGTAGCTTCTGCTATTGCTGAGAAGTGTTCAATCATGCCGGCTTGAGATGGTTTATTGTAGTATGGCACAACTGTTAGTATTGCATCTGCGCCTTCTTTTTCTGCTCTTTTTGCTGTCATAACAGCTGTTTCCGTAGAATTAGAACCTGCGCCCATAATTACTTTACCTTTTCCTGTAACAGCTCTCTTCGCACTTGATAATATTTCTAATTCTTCATCAAATGATAATGTAGGCGATTCACCGGTTGTTCCTGTTACCAATACCGCATCAGAACCGTTCTCGACAAGATAGCTTGCCAAAAACTCAACTTTGTCATAATCTACTTCCCTTTTTTCGTTAAAAGGTGTTACCATTGCCGTAATAACTTCGCCTGCATCATATCTCATATTTGTTAATACTCCTCTTTTGTGATTGTTATATTATACTACAATTCTTCTCTAAATTCATGAACTTCTAATGTTAAGCTTTCATATTGAAATATACCTACGTTTTGTGTTTTATATCTTCTTGTTTTTAATAAATTATATCTGTAAAGAGTTTCTGCTGTCATAATAACTTTGTTAAATTCTTTTAGGTCGCTAAGTTTTTTTATTAATTGCAGATCATCTCCTGTTTGAATTGATATTGAATATTCAAGCGGGGCCTTAGAGTTTATAAGTCTAAACATTACATCTAAAACATCATCAATTTTTTCAAAGCGGTCAAATTTATATAAAAATCCGTTATTAAATACAGAATGTTTAACTCCGGTCTCTTCAAAAATAAAATCATTCATGAGATTATTTTGTTCGCCCATACTATCATTTTCTCTTTTATAATAGTTTTTATTCCATTGGGTATTTATGAGAATCATGTAATTTCTTACTTTTTTTTCTCTGTCATTAAACTTTTTAATCAATTTTTTATTAAAATTATCTTCATTATGTTTTTTTACTTTTATATGTACATTATGGTAATCAACCTCTAAATCTTCTAATTTTCTTAAACTTTTTCTGCAAATAAATATTATTATCAAAAGTAAAAATATAGCAGTAATGTATTTTATATCAAAAGTCGAACCAAAAGCATTGAATGAAAGCGGTAAGATTTGATTTGCAAAATCTATTATGGCATTAGTTACCGGCCTTATAAAATCCAGCCAGCCCCAATGTGCTTTAATTATAGTTTCAATCCAATTTAAAGAGATTATTGTTGTTAAAAAAGAACAAATTATGCTTATAAATTGAACAATATCTTTTAAACATTTAAAAATAAATAATATTAATTTATTCATTATAAACCTCTATTTTAAATATATATTATCAATCAATCTTACATTTTCTACCCTGCACGCTATAAGGGCTATTGAATTATCATCTGCTTTAATTTTGTTTTCCAAAGTATCTCTGTCAACAATTTCTAAGTATTCCATATCTTGTTTGTCTGTTAAGAAACTGTATGCAGTTTCTTTCAGAGCGCCGACTTCTGTTATACCTTTTTTGTAGCAGGTTTTAATGTTATTAAGAATTTTGCTTAACACAAGTGCATCTTTTTTACCTTCTTCTGTCAGATACTTATTTCTTGAACTTAGTGCCAAACCTGATTCTTCTCTTATTATGGGGCATTGAATAATTTTTATAGGTACATTCAAGTCTTTAACCATTTTTTTGATTATAATAACTTGCTGCGCATCCTTTTGTCCAAAAAATGCATAATCAGGTTGAACAATGTTAAATAATTTTAATACTACCGTACAAACTCCGTCAAAGTGTCCTGTTCTTGATTTACCGCAAAGCGTATTAACATAGAAAAACGGCGGACAAACATAAGTAAGAGTGTCATTTGAAAGTCTTTGACCTTTACCATACATCTCGTCTGCTGATGGTGCAAAAACAATATCAACACCTTCGTTATTACATAATTCCATATCTGCATCCAATGTTCTGGGGTATTTGTCAAAATCTTCCGACGGCCCGAATTGGATAGGATTAACAAAGTCTGATACGACAACTTTGTCGCAAGTTTCTTTTGCTTTCTTTATCAGGCTCAAATGTCCGGCATGGAGTGCGCCCATCGTCGGAACAAGACCAACGCTTAAACCCTCTTTTCGCCATTTTTTTACTTCTGCTCTTACTTCCTCTATATAATGTAATAACATTTTATCCCCCTCTTATTAAATTTATAAACAAATTATACCACATGATTATTAAACAGGTAATTCAATTACCCATTTAGGCAATGTAAATAATAAAAAACATTTGATAATAAACATGGGATAAGAATAAAAGGAGGTGAAAAAGTTTTTCCCGCAAAAGTTTTCTAATAGCCATTAAATTATAAAAGGAGGTGTAATTATGCATATTCTAAGAATGATAGCTTATGCTCTTGTAATTACAGGTGCTATCGTTTGGGGTATAGTTGGTTTCTTTAACTATAATGTTGTAGCTGCGCTATTTGGCGATGCAACACTGATTTCAAGAATAGTATACTCTCTTGTCGGTATAAGCGGTATTGTTCTGCTTGCAACAACTGAATACGAAGAAGCAGGTTGTTTCTGCGACTGTCATGATGAAACAAGATACTAAATCCCATTTCACGCATCTAATATAAAAAATACCCACCCCAACCCTTCCTGATTAGGGAGGAAGCAGCTCTTAACCTTTCGTAAGAAAGGATTAGAGATGCTGGTGGGTATTAATTTAATGACTTTTTAGCCGCCATCCGAAAGTGAGACATATAACACTAGGGATTTTTATTAAAATTTTACTTTTTATTTATCCTATTATTTTATTGACAATATAAAAAAACTTTGCGATAATAATGATAATGATTATCATTATTGGGAAGTGAGATTAATGAGGAATTCAAAGCAAAAAGACATTGTTTTGTTGGCTTTAGATGAATATCGTGTTCATCCGACTGCAGAAGAATTGTATAAATATATTCATCAAAAACATTCAGATATTGGTGTTGCAACAGTGTATCGCAATCTTAATAAACTGTCTGAAAAAGGTTTGATAAAAAAAATTACGGGACTTGACGGATCTTCTCATTTTGACAGTTGTACAGAACCACATTTTCATTTTATATGTGATTGCTGCGGAAAAATTTATGATATTCCCATGAATATCAGTAATTATTTAATCTCAAAAGCAGAAGAATTTACGGATTGCAAAATTACCTCTATGGATATGAGTTTTAGAGGATTATGCAGAGAATGTGAAGACAAACACAGAGGCAGTCCTATTTTTGAGGATAAAGAATTGGAAATGTTATTAGCTGCGGGAGTTACATAATATTTAATTGTTGGAGAAACAATTTATATAAGTTAATAAATTTTTAATTAAAACATAAAGTAGTATAATAAGAGTTCATATAAAAATAAGTACAAAGGAGAAATATAAAAAATGGAAGCAACATTAGAACGCTCAGCCGAAAAGAAATATTCAACAACAGAGTTTGTCGGCGGAAAATGGCAAAAAGAGATTAATGTAAGAGATTTTATACAAAGAAACTATACACCTTATGATGGTGATTCAAGTTTTCTTACAGGTCCGACAAAAGCTACAAAAAAACTTTGGGAAGAATGTTGTGATTTGTTTAAGAAAGAACGGGAAAACGGCGGTGTTCTTGATATGGATACAAAAATTGTTTCTACAATTACTTCTCACGGTGCAGGATATATTGATAAGCCGTTGGAAAAGATTGTGGGTTTGCAAACCGATAAACCGCTTAAACGTTCCCTTCAGCCTTTTGGCGGAATAAGAATGGCAGAAGGCGCATGCAAATCTTATGGGTATGAAGTTGATCCTGAAATAAGCGAAATATTTACAAAATATAGAAAAACTCACAACCAAGGTGTATTTGATGCATATACTCCTGAGATGAAACGTGCAAGACACGCTGCAATTCTAACAGGCTTGCCTGACGCATACGGCAGAGGTCGTATTATAGGTGATTATAGAAGAATTGCTCTTTATGGTATTGATAGGCTTGTCTATGACAAAATAGAACAACATAACTCCATCGACGGAGATATGACTCCGGAAAAAGTTCAGCTTAAAGAAGAATTATCAGAGCAGATTAAAGCTTTATGGGAAATGGCAGAACTTGGTAAAATATATGGATACGATATTACTCAACCTGCAAGAAATGCTCAGGAAGCAGTTCAATGGTTATATTTTGGATATTTGTCAGCAGTAAAAGAACAAAACGGTGCTGCAATGAGTATCGGAAGAACTTCAACTTTCTTGGATATTTATATTGAACGTGATTTGCGAGATGGTATTATAACAGAAGAAGAGGCACAAGAGCTTATCGACCACTTCATTATGAAGCTAAGATTGGTTAAGTTTGCAAGAACTCCTGAATACAATGCTCTATTCTCAGGCGACCCTACTTGGGTAACTGAATCTATAGGTGGTGTAGGAGTTGACGGCAGACACATGGTTACAAAAAACTCTTTCAGATATCTTCACACACTTGAAAACTTAGGTACTGCTCCGGAACCGAATTTAACAGTTCTGTGGTCAAAGAATTTACCGCACAACTTTAAACAGTACGCAGCTCATATATCTATTACAACATCTTCTATTCAATATGAAAATGATGACCAAATGAGAGTAACACACGGTGATGATTATGCAATTGCTTGCTGCGTATCTTCGATGAGAGTAGGTAAAGAAATGCAGTTCTTCGGAGCAAGAGCAAACTTAGCTAAATGCTTATTATATGCAATTAACGGCGGTGTGGATGAAAGACTTAAAGAACAAATCGGACCTAAGTATAGACCTATTACATCAGAATATCTTGATTTTAATGAAGTAATGGAAAAATATGAAGATATGATGGAATGGCTTGCAGGGTTATATGTAAATACTTTGAACGTAATTCACTATATGCACGATAAATATTGTTATGAGCGCTCTCAAATGGCACTTCACGATAGAGATGTAAAACGATATTTTGCAACAGGTATTGCAGGATTATCAGTTGTAGCAGATTCTCTTTCCGCAATAAAATATGCGAAAGTTAAAACAATTCGTGATGAAAACGGTATAGTTGTTGATTATGAGATAGAAGGAGATTTTCCGAAATACGGAAATAATGATGACAGAGTTGACCAAATGGCAGTAGATTTGGTTCACAAATTTATGAACATGATTAGAAAACACTACACTTATAGAAACTCTGTTCCTACAATGTCAATTCTTACTATTACATCAAATGTTGTTTACGGTAAGAAAACAGGTTCAACACCGGATGGAAGAAAAATCGGTGTTCCTCTTGCTCCTGGGGCTAACCCAATGCACGGCAGAGATTCTAACGGTGCAGTTGCATCACTCGCTTCAGTTGCTAAATTGCCATTCAGCGATGCACAAGACGGTATATCAAATACTTTCTCTATAATCCCGAATGCTCTTGGTAAAGATGAAGTATTTATGGGTGATTTGGATATACAGTTGGATTGCGGATGTTGTGAAGGAACTTTGTAAATGGAAAATGGAAAGTTGAAAATGGAAAATTATTAATGTAATAGTAGAAAGACCAAAAAATAGTAGGTCGGCTTTATTAAGCCGACAATAAAAAAGCTTGTAGGATGTAATTATTTGCACCACAAAAAAACAAAAAAATAAAAGGAGAAATAAAATGACAACTCAACAAGAAGAAAACTTAATAAATTTACTTGACGGATATTGTGAAAAAGGCGGACATCACTTAAACGTAAATGTATTTAACAGAGAAACTTTGATTGATGCTCAGGCACATCCTGAAAAGTATCCTCAATTAACAGTTCGTGTTTCAGGATATGCGGTTAATTTTATTAAACTTACAAAAGAACAACAAGATGATGTAATTTCAAGAACTTTCCATGCATCACTCGGAAGTACAAAAACTCCTCAACCAATCGAAAGTGGAATAGAAGAAGAAAACTTGATAGAATACACTCCTTCAAAAGAAAATCATTCAGCACCAAGAACAAGTGTTGGCTCTATGTCTATGCCATCTGATTTTAGAAGCGCAAAAAAGAACATTCAAGAAAAAATACATTCAAATGTGTAGAATAAATAAAAATCGGGACAAAATATTTTGGTTTTGTCCCGATTTTTTTTATTTAATTTTTACCCAAGTTTTATCTTCATTTAAACCATAAAGAGTATTGCGTTCAAGTTTGATTTTTTTGTACGAAAAGTCTGTTATTCTTTCTCCGTCTGAATCGAGTACAAAAAACTTCTTTTCTTGTTTAATATTTTTGAGGCTCCATTTATTATTTTGTTCCGTTTTATTTACTTTTTCTTTTATCAAGATATATTCGCCAAGTTTTTTAATCTTGTCATACTTAATATCATAAAGTATTTTTCCGTCTAAGTCTGTAAGACCATATTTACCGTATCTTTTTAGTAAAATAGTGTCGTGAAGAGATTTGATCTTTTCACAATCATTTTTTACAAGAATATGATTTTCGCTATCTACAATTCCCCAATAACCATTAAGTTTTGTTATAAATATTCCATTTCCTTCGGTGATAAATTTTTGATACTTAATAGGAACTATGGTATTTTCTTTTAGGTCAATAATGCCGAATTTTTTGTTTAATTTTACAATAAGTCTGTTCGGCTTAAATTCTTTAATACTTGAATATGTTTTCTGTGTTAACCTATTTCCTTCACTATCTATTATGTAAGAACCATTTTTAGAAACTATAAAATAGTGATTGTTATTGTATAAAATATGATTTACTCCTCTGCAATCAGCTATAAGAACAGAGCCGTCAGAATTATAAACCGTGCAATTAGAAAAACTTCTTCTTGATCCGTCAGAATAATGATATGTAAGAGTTTCCACTACCATATAATGTTTTGTACAATTCGGGAACTTTTGTTCTGTCTTAGAAAAGTTTTGACTAACAACGTAAACATGCTGACTGCTGCTTGAAGAACTGTGTGATGGATGATGCCCGTGATGTGAAGCATGAGCGTGAGCGGTACAACCGGCATGGTGTCCGCCTGAATGAGAGCAAGCCCCATAAGATACACCGCAAACCGATAACGCCAGTAAACAACACAAAAAAATCTTTTTCATACAATTCTCCGCATACTATTCCAAAAATATAACGATTTTTTCATACTGTTGTTCAATTTTTCATCTTTTTTATTTGTAAATTTTTGTAACAAATTCATGCAAAAAACAGGCAATTTCTTTTTGTTTATATACTTTATATATATAAGAGAGATAAATATAAGGAGAGTAAAAAATGGCAACTAATTTAGTCAGACTTGATTCAATTCCTGAAAAATGGAGATCATTTGCAGATGAAGCAAATGTAAATAAAGAAGGATTTGATACAAATGGTGATAATAAAGATTGGATTGATGCAAAAGAAGCAAAAATATTAGAACAAAAAATTAGAGCATATTATCAATTTAATAATAATGGATTTGATCCTATAGAAGGGCAGGTTTCAAGTGCTTTAACTGAGATAGGTATTACAGAAGCTAAATTAACGCAAGGTGCTTCAAATTTATGGAAAAGTTTTACCAGCGGCTGTGAACAAGTATTACGAGGATTATATAACCTTGTTGGTGTAAAAATTTAAATAATTATATTTACCCCTAGGCCATGACTAAATCGAGTTCGCTTAGCATTTTCTTGTCTTCTTCTGACTTTGAACCGCAAGTAGTTAAATAATTTCCTACAAGAAGTGAATTTATACCTGCAATAATACCTATTTTTTGGTTGTATTCGCTTAATCTTGTTGTTCTTCCGCCTGCATATCTTAGCATTGCTTTTGGTAAAATCATACGGAAGATACAAATTGTTTTTAGTATTTCTTCTTCATCAATTTTGTTTTCATAATCTTCCAAAGGAGTTCCTTTTATTGGGTTTAAGAAGTTTATAGGAACAGTTTTCGGGTTTAATTCTTTCAGAGATAGTGCCATATCAACTCTGTCTTCTCTGCTTTCACCCATACCGATAATTACACCGCAGCATGCCTCCATACCGTGTTTTGTAATCATTTTTACCGTGTTTACACGGTCTTGAAAAGTATGTGTTGTACAGATTTGAGAGTGATAGTTTTCTGAAGTATTAATATTATGATTAAATCTTTCAACTCCTGCTTCTTTAATTTGTTTAACTTGTTCTTCCGATAAAAGTCCAAGTGATGCACAGCAGTGAATTCCGTCAATAGATGCTACGGCTTTAATCATTTCCAATATTTTTTCAAAGTCTTTTCCTGTTGGTACTCTGCCTGATGTAACTATGCAAAAACGGGTTGCGCCGTTTTCTTTTGCACTTAATGCCGCTTTTTTAACTGTTTCAACATCAAGGAGCGGATGACATTCAATCTCTGCATGATTGTGTTTTGATTGAGCACAATATTTACAATTTTCTGAACATTCACCTGTTTTTGCACTAATAATACTGCATGCTTCAACTGTGTTATCAAAATTCTCTAAAGTAATTTTGTGTGATATATTAATCAATTCTTCTAACGGTTCTTCATAAAGTTTAAGATATTCATCTTTTGTTAAATTAGTGTAATCCATAACTATTCCTCTTTCATATTTCGGCAGGGGTAAATAAAAATATCCCTCAAAACCATAATATCACAAACAGTGGTAAATGTATTTTTTTACAGTTTACATTTTCAAATCTTTTTATAATCTCTTTAAAAGTTGAGATATTTTTAAAGATGTGTTAGAATGTTCTTGAAAAGAGAGTATATATTTAACAACATTTATCACACGTTTGAAGGTATTTACATGAAACTTATAAACAGATTAAAAGTATTTGAACAAAAATATGTGTTTTTAAGATGGGCAACTGGCGCAGAGTACGGAAAAATTACTTATGTCGGTGATGATTATATAGAATTTAATATTATTGACGTTGATACAATGGAATACCGTGAAACAACAATTATTAATGCAGGTCTAATTCTTGAAGCAATATTTGGCGGGCCTGATATATCAAGAATTATTGCTGAAATATCTTCTATGATGTCAGAGGGGTAAAGAGCGGTAAAAATTTTTTTAAATCTCTGCTCTGTATTGTAGGGCAAGTGCTGCATGTTCAAACTCAATATCTTTACTTTCACTCAAATCAGCTATAGTTCTTGCAAGTTTTAAAATTCTGTCATACTTTCTGCCTGATAGTTGATATTTCTGTGATGCGGTTTTTAAAAATTCTGTTGTTTTTTCATCAATCTTGCAATATTTTTTTATCTGCTTTCCGCTTAATTCCGAATTTGTCAATATTCCTTCATCTGCGTATCTTTCCGCTTGGAGTTTTCTTGCTCTAACTACACGTTCTCTAATTTTTGAAGACGGCTCTGCATCAGATTTTGTGTTGATTAACTCATCTGTAGTTAATCTTGGAACTTTTATCACTAAATCTATTCTATCCAAAAGCGGGCCTGAAAGCTTTGAACGATATCTTTGAATTTGAAATTCCGAGCAAGTGCAATCTTTTTCTTTATCTCCTAAAAATCCGCAAGGACATGGATTCATCGCACCTACAAGCATAAATTTAGCAGGATATTTTATTGAATTTTTTGCTCTTGAGATTACAACTTCACCATCCTCAAGCGGTTGACGCAAAACTTCTAAGACTTGTCTTGGAAATTCTGTCATTTCGTCAAGGAACAAAACCCCCCTATGTGCAAGTGTGATTTCTCCCGGTTTTGGGTTTGAACCCCCGCCTATAATCCCGTTTTGTGAAGCTGTGTGATGAACCGCCCTATATGGTCTTTTTGTCATTAAAGGATTATCTTTTTGCAAAAGTCCGCTTACACTATAAATTTTAGTTAGTTCTAACGCTTCCTGCAATTCTAAAGGCGGAAGAATAGATGCAAGACACTTTGCCATAAGCGTTTTTCCTGAACCTGGGGAGCCTGACATCAAAATATTATGTCCTCCGGCTGCTGCAATCTCTAAAGCTTTTTTAGCCTTTTGTTGACCTTTAACATCCTTAAAATCAAATGTATAATCAGTCTGTGCGTTTTCTTCCAAATACTTATTAATATCGACAACAGTTTTTGTTAAAGGATTATCAGCGAAATGACCAACTATATCCGAAAGGTGCTTTGCTCCATATATATTTACCCCCTGAACAAGAGCGGCTTCTTTAGCATTCTCTTCAGGTACAAAAACGGTTTTTATTCCGCTATCTTTTAGTCCGCTAACTAGAGGTAAAACTCCGTTTACTCTCCTTAGACTTCCGTCTAATGATAATTCCCCTATAAAAGCCATTGTTAAATCATCAGGAATTTCTATTCCTTGCTCTTTCAATATTCCAATAGCAATAGGAAGGTCAAAGTTTGTTCCTTCTTTTCTTATATCGGCAGGTGCAAGGTTAACAATCACTTTCCCCGTAGGAAAAGAAAAGCCTGAATTTTTAATTGCAGAATGTACCCTCTCTCTTGCTTCCGATACGGCACTATCAGGTAAACCAACTATACTCATTGAAGGAAGTGAATTTGTTGTATCAACTTCAACTTCAATCTTACAGGCATTAATACCAATATTCGCAGCAGTTATAGCTTTTGTAACCATAGCTTGATTATACAATAAAATAATGTATTGCGGAATTAGTAAATATTTTATCAGTATTTGTCAGGTGAAACCTGACCTACAGGGATAAATATGTAATCTATTCAATGTTGAACATATAAGTACTTTGTCAAAGTAGGTCAGGTTTCACCTGACAATAACTGTAACTATTAATTTGCTAATTCACATCCGTTTTGTACAAACTCTAAATCACTTATAACCAAATAATCATCTGAAAAATCAAGGTTTTTCAAATCTTCAAGTACAAAATATGTTGAACCAGAGCCTGACATTATTGAGTGTGGTAATTTGTTTTTAATTATTTGAAGTTCTTTGTAATCATCAAAAACGGCGTATTCTAAGTCATTATACAAAAACTCTCTAATATCGTTTCCGTTTTTTAATGCTTCAATCATTTTTTCAGTATTATGATATTTTGGCTTATCTTGTTTTAATGCGTATTTAGTGTAAGCCTCTTTTGCAGAAATGCCAAGATTTTTAGGCTTAATCAAGGTTACAGGCATGGGTTGATATGGAAGTCTTTCCACTTTTTCTCCACGCATAGTAGCAAGTAAACAACCGCCTTCAAGACAAACGTTTAAATCAGAGCCAAGCGAAGCACAAAGGTTATGCATTTCTTCTTTTGTAAGGATATTATTAAATAAAATATTTAATCCTAAAATTGTTCCTGCTCCGTCTGTACTACCTCCTGCAAGTCCTGCTGCTATCGGGATATTTTTTTCTATATTAATTTTGATATTATAGTTTTTTATCCCTGTTTTATCTAAAAATAATTTTGCAGCTTTATAAACGAGGTTTTTCTCATTATATGGTATCTCGTCACTATCACCTGAAAGTTCAATCGAAGTTTTTTCAGCCTCACAAATTGAAATATGCAAATAATCATACAAGCTTATTAATTGCATAATACTATTTATATTATGAAACCCGTCTTCTCTTCTGTTTACAATCTCTAATGTAAGATTTATTTTAGCAGGACATTTAATTTTTATTTCTTTCATAAAATAATTTTACCATATAAAAAAGACCGATTTTGTTATCGGTCTTTTTTTGTTTTCCCATCTTTCATCTATCTATTAGTCAGCCTTTTTTGTTTTATCTTTAGTTATCGCCCATCATAGGGAATGCTCTTACTACTGTTACCGAACCATCAACGTTCTTTCTGACTCCTGCGTCTTCTTCGTCATCATCTAAGTCTGCTGCAAATGCTACCGGAGTGTTAACTAGTGGCTGCATTGGATCTTCCGGAACCCAGTTTTTGATTCTTACGTTGTCATCATTTGGAGGGGTTGGTCCGGGGGTTGGTTCAGGTTCAGGTCCTGGAGGTACCGGGTCAAAATCAGGACCGATTAAGTATGTTTTCTTTTCTGTTGGTTTTAATGTCGGTTGGTTATATCCACCATCTGCTAATTCGTATGTGATTTCTTCATCAGGTCTTATTGTTACCACTTTGCCATCTCTGATATTAGTATAGTTAGTTGTGAAGTCTCTGCCTTTAAATTCGACTTTTAAGTAATCTGTTTCAGGACCTACATTGATATTTTTAGCATGTACGTTTGGACCTTGAATATCAATTCTTTTTCTGTATGCTGTCAAGTTGATATCGCCTGCATTAGCTCCTGTTAGAACTACATCGCCTTTTGAACCGATATATACTTGAGAGTCTTTTGGTGTATCAATCTTTGTAATTTTACCGCCTGCGATTTGAGTATATGCGTGGCTCTTAATGTCTTTTGGAATATATCTGTAATTTTCCATCAAGTCAATGATTTGATCTTCTGTTTTAAGTACATTACCGTTTGCATCTTTGTAATCAGAGATTGCACCGATGTAACCGTTTGATTTGAATTTGTATTCTTTTGCGGTTAATACTGCTTTATCGTTTGTTAATACATTCAATTTTTCTGATGCTAAATCAATTTTATTAGCATTAACATCAATTGTGGTTGTAACGTGACCGTTGTTTGCGTGGGCAGTTAAATCACCGCCGACTTCTAATTTACCGTTTAATAATCTGTCTTCTTCGAAGTTGTAGTTACCGATGTGAATGTTGTTTTCCGAATTAACTGTAGCATTTCCGCCAATTTTGTTTTTACCGATAACGTGAGT
>CACYKP010000024.1 GCA_902775025.1 uncultured bacterium
TGAATTATTAACTTCTGTAGACAACATTAAACTGGATTTTAAAGGTCATACATTGGGATTTGACTTAAATAACATTCTATTGAACGGCTCTGATATCAGCACAAACGGTGATTTAGACTTAAATCCAAGCACAGTATTAAATATTTCAGGCTTAAGAGTAAACTCAAACAACATAGTTCTTGAAAAGTTGTTAAAGGTAGTTGATTTATCAATGAAGTATGTACCTAAAACACCTTCAAATAAAGCGACATCATCTTCTCAAAACGCTGATATTCCTGTTTTGGTTCAAAACGGTACAATTAATATGCGAAGAATTCAAACAGGAAACATAGTTGTAACAAACACAACTTCACGAATGGCTCTAAGACAAAATATACTAGGCTTAAGAGGCTTAAGAACAAATATATTTAAAGGCAGAGTAAACGGTGATATATTCGTAGATTTAGTTAAAAATTGATGTTACAAAAGCGATGCTTGATGCGGCAGGAATGAAAGATATGCTCTCAGGTACAGCTCAATTTGATACAAAACTTTCAATTGACGGAGCTGCTAAAACACCTGCAGAGCAAATGAAGGGTATCAAAGGGGATATTAACTTTAAAATAGTTAACGGGCAATTTGGACCGTTTGGTAAAATTGAAAACTTGATTATCGCTGAAAACATAAGAGAATCGCAATTCTTCCAAACAGCACTTGGCGGAATTATTAATTCTTTGACTTCTATTGATACTACTCACTTCTCAGAGCTTGTCGGAACACTTAGCTTTAATGAAGGGGTTTGCCATATAGACCCAATTACATCATTAGGTAATGTTCTTACTTTACACATTTTCGGCGATTTTGATTTAGTCAGAAATTACGCAGATATGAAGGTTCGAGCAAAGATGTCATCAATTATATCAAAGGTTCTTGGCCCATTAAACGCAATTAATCCGGTTAACCTTATGAACAGTGCGGCAAGTATGAATGTTGTAACTGCGAAAGCGTTCTCCCTATTCTGCGAAGTCGTTCCTGAAAATGAACTTGCTACACTTCCTGCTTTTGAAAACAGCTATGTTGATAGCGGTGCTGCTAAATTCCAGCTTAAAGTTAGAGGCGATGCAGCAAAACCTTTAACTCTTGTTAAATCGTTCAAATGGCTTTCTTCAAAAACCGAATACGATGAAGCGGTAGAATTTGTAAACTCGCTTCCTGAAGAAATAGAAGGTTCAACTGCTACAAACATTGAAGAAGCAATCGCAGAAGCTAAGGCTCTCGAAGCTGAAAAGAAAACTCTGAAATACAAGGTTAAACATCTGTTTGATAAAAAAGAAAAGGCAACAAAAACAGAAACAAAAACCGAACAAACACCAGATGAACCGGAACAAGCACCAGAAGAATAAATATAACAAAAGAGGGGCATTCAATATAATGCCCTTTTTTATTGTTTTATTATTTATATAATATTAAACCTTACCAACAAATTTGATATCACATTCAGATACAAGTTCTTCGTGAGCAAGAACGGTTAAATTAGGAACAAATTCCGAAAGAATTACAAATATCATGTGTCTTAAATCCATTGGAACGACTATTACAGGGTTTGTAATTTTCTTTTGTTTAGCAAATTTTGTAAGCTTTCCGGCTATTTCTTCAACATCTTTTGCTTCAATTCTTACAATTCCTTCTTCTTCATCTTCACCAAAGAAAGCGTAAATCTTTTCTAAAGTTTCATCATTGAACTCAATTACTTTAAGCTCGCCATCTACAGCCAAGTCTTTTATAATATGTTTTGATAAAGCTAATCTGACCTTATCTAGCAAATCTTCTTTTGTCGGCTCGCCTGCATAGTCATTAATTTTTTCAAATATATAAACTATATTTTTTACAGAAACGTGTTCTCTGATTAAACAAGTTAAAAGATATTTTAAATCAGAGGCAGTTAAAAAGTCGGGTAAAATATTATCAACAAGGAAAGAATTTGTTTCCAAAACTTTTTCCACATACTTGTTAACATCGCTATAGTCCATAATATCAGAAACTTCTTCAACTGCTAAAGTTTCAATAGCACGACCAATGTATTCTACTGCAGTCATACCATGAACCCAAAAGTCTTTAACCTTTTCCTGCGGAATCCAAATTAGCTTTTTGCCTGTAATCTCGTCAGTTAAAACAATATCGTCTTTCGTAACCTTATACCCTTTAAGTTCATCTTTATAATAAGCAACATAATTAGGGAAAACAACCGTTCTAAACAATTCAATATCGTGTATTTTAATACAAAATTCATTTTGATTTAATTCATCGCTGTTGTGAAAATGAATATGCGGAATAACATAACCTAAAGAATCGGCTAACTTTTGTCTAATCTTAACCGTCTCTGCAAGCAAATTATCATTTGCTTCCATCGAAATAACTTCTAATATTTCTTCCGAAAGATTAACAACAAATTTTTCTTCCTTAATTGTTGCAAACATTGTATCAGGTGAAATCTCATTAACAAGAGCCTGCTTTAAACTGTCCAACTGCCTGAGTTCATCTGACATCTGTGTATTAAGCTGATTTTTTTCATCAGGTGAAAGATTATCGCTTTCAAGCTGAGATTTAATTTTCTTAATTCGCTCTTTTTGATTTGAAATCTTTAATTGAATCTCTTTACAAGATGCATAAGGACTCGAAGGAGCTGCAAGCATTTTTTCCATTCTGTATTTAAAGCTTGTAATATTGACAATGTCATCCAAATCAGTTTGTTCTTCATCTTGCTTTGCTCTCATAAATATACAGTTAAAATCAAAAGAGGACTCCGTCTCAACTTCATGCATAGTGTATAAATCCCAACCTTCATCAGACATTTTGTTTAATAAATCCTCTAATGCCTGTTTATCGTCTGTCGGTACTGATTTTATAACATACTGCATTTTTTTGTTGTACATAGATTTGTCCTCTTTTGAAAATTTTTTGATATGAAGCCGTGTATTAGTACGACCGGCATTGATAACTTGATTTTTAGCGTGCTTGTCATTCTGGGGGAAATAGCCGTTTAAACCCGAAGAATCTTTATAAAACAGATTCTTCACCCCAAAATTATTATCGGGTTCAGAATGACGTATCAGCTTAGCAAAAAATTATTTAGAAGCTTTAAGTTTTTGTATAACATTTTGTGTAACATCAACACCACCAACAAAAACTCCTCTTACATCCATAATTGCATCAAGCTTTTGTTCTACCATTACAGCCTTTGCAGCATCTTGTATTTTTGTATAAACTTCTTTTTCTCTCTTCTCTCTCAAAGAAAGATATGCGGATTCTTTTGCTTTAAATTCTTGTGAAACTCTGTCTTCAAAAGTTTGTTTTTTTAAAGGTGTGTCTAAAGATTTATATTCTTTTTCCTTATCAACAAGATATTGCTGCATCTCTAAACCTTTAGCATCAACTTCTTTTGTTACTTGTTTTGCATAGTCATAGTTATCAATTACCTTTGCGTAATCTATATAACCAACACCGCCTGCATTAGCTATACCTGTCATTGCAACAATTGCCACTGCTAAAATTCCTAATTTTAAACCTTTCATATTATAACTCCTTTCATTTTTTATCATTTATATAACGATTTTACTTATTTTTTGTTTATAATTTCGGCGGGTTAAAACCCAACCTATTTAGCTATACTCTTTTATTAAAATAATTTTCAATTTTCCATTTTCAATTTTCCATTCTCTAATACATCATATCGCCTACACCAAATGTAAAGTAACCGTTTCTGTTACCGTTAGGTCCTGGGTTCGTAAGCGGGAAACCATAATCAACAGACAAAGGACCAACACCGGGCATATTTATCTTCAAGCCAATACCTGCAGTAATTGCGTGCATTGGTCTATCATATATTCTGCTTGAAATTGTCGGATTAAAGACTGTACCTGCATCAACCCAGAATGTAATTCTCAGGTTCTGCAAGAAGTTTACCCTCAATCTGTCAACAAAAGGTATCGGAGTAGCAAGTTCAGCAGAACCCATTATGAATGAAGTACCCGTACCTACACCGTTAACTTTGTATCCTCTGATAGTATATGGTCCGCCCAAACGGTAAGCCATAATTTCCGGAAATTCTGAACCGCCGTGAACCTTCAAACCACCACGTCCCGTAAATGTCAAAGAAGATTTTTTAGCTATCGGAATATATTTTTTTGCCATACCGGTTAATCTTCCGTTTGTTTTATTAAAACCGTCAAGACCAAAGTTTTCTTCAAACCTTACTGATGCTATAACACCGTTTCTCGGATTAATTGCTGAATCTCTCGAGTCATAAGAAAGCCCAGGCGCTACTTTTAAGAAAAACCCGCCTTCCAGTTCTTTCGCACGTTCGGATATATTTATGCCGTGAGAACGATATAGGTTTGATATTTTAGCTCTATCCCCTTCTCTTAAATCAACATATTCGCCACCGACAGTAAGCGTTGATGACAGTCGCCTGTTAGACTTTAACCTGTGAGCAATAGTCCCCTCCAAACCGATTCTTCTTTCCAATGCAAGCGGAATCTGATAACTACCCAAATCTCTGTAATAAATCTTGCTCATAAGAGAGTTGTCAGCATTAAGAAAATGCGGTTCAAAAAAGCTGATTTCTGCCTGATAATTAACGTTGCGCATAATTGAGGAGTCGCTCATCAGTACACCTGAGCCAACCATACCCGTAACGGAAACTCTTTGATTTAAACCTCTAAAGTTGTTATCAGATATACCCAAAGAACCAAATACACCGGTTGCCGAATCAAGACCGCCGCCGACTGAAACAGATGCTGTTCTCTGCTCTTTAAGTTCAATTGTTACATCGAACTTGTCCGGATCATCAGGTGAAGCCTCAATAGTTCTGTTTACGTCTTTGAAGGCTTGGGTTGAATACAATCTGACCAAATCTTGTTTCATTTGATTTTCATTATAAACACTCCCCGGCTCTGTCATAATGTTACGTTCAATAACGTACTCTTTTGTTTTTTCATTTCCTTTTATAGAAATAGAATTAATTCTGCCCTCTGTTATGCTTATATTGAGGGTGCCGTCAGGATCGTCATAAATAGAGTCAATTTTTGACAGAATGTACCCTTTTTTATAGTAACATTCATTAATCTTCTCCATAGCCTGATTGATTGCTGCTATATTTTGGGGCTTGCCTTTTAAAGGTAACAAATACTGCATAATCTCTTCTGATGACACAACAGTATTACCTTCAATTGTGAAGTCTGTAATTGGAATATTTTCTTCTAAAATTATTTTTAATGATATTGTGCCATTCGAATTCTTTACGGGAACAGCTTTCATTCTCTCGGTAAAATATCCGAGTTTATAAATGGTTTTAAGGTCTTGCTGCATAACATCCTTGTCATACAAATCACCTTTTTTAAGCTTCATTTTTGATAAAATGTAATCTGCTTTGATAATATTGGAGCCCAGTATTTCAATATCGTTAATATATGCTGTAGATGAGTCATAAGCTGATTCTTCAATATAATCGGTTTCGTCTGAAAGATTTTCTGCTTCATCTTGGGCAAAACACAACAAATTTGGCATTGTTAGGGCAGACAATACCAAAGATGATATTATTAAATTTTTATATATCAATGATAGATTTTTCACCTACCGACTCCACAGCAATCGTATATAAATATTCTAGCATAAATTTAAAAAGGGGTAAACAATAAAATATACTTATTTTAAATTTAGTACAAAATATTTGTAAACCCTGTTGTAATGAGCGATATATTATATTTATCAGCAGCAGCAATAACCTCTTTTGATGCAAAAGGAACTATTACTAATGAAATTCTGCCTTGAATTGCAACATTCAAGTCGTGTGTTGAAATTTCTGTATCGCAAGCCAAAATAGCTTCTTTTGACCTGTCGCAAGAATAATCAAGAGCATATTCAACAGAAGCCGATTGTAAACCTTGTGCAATTGCAGTAGTTTTTAAATCCTTTGCAATAACTATTGCTCTTGAAGAAGCATATTTTGCAACTTTCCAAGCAAAAACGGCATCCTCAATTTGCTCAACCGTCGGTTTAGTTTTCGACACAACCTTGAAAGACTCTTTATCAAGTTCACTTAAATTAGGTGCTTGAGTAAGAGTCCCGAACGGTGTCTCAATAACTTGGTTTGAAAGATATTTTTTATAATCTTTTAATGGTGTTTTTATCGTTACATAACAAACATCATGAGTTTCAAAATACTCTGTTGCATTTTTTGTAAACTTAGGAGCGCAAACAATATGCGCTTCTTTAAGCATTTTTGCTAAATCACTGTCAACTTCATTTGACAAAACAATAGTTGATGACAAAAAGTCAATAGGGTTAGAGTCCATTACATTTGTAACGGCTTCTGTTAAATCTTTTCCTAAAGAAACAGCGCATATTCCTGTCGGAGAAACGGTTGCAGCTCCAAGAACATCATAGAATTCACTTATTATATTTAACCCTTTTGTTAAACTTATAATGTCAGCGTAACTTAAATTTTTACTTGTTTCATAATCTATTGTTTTATCATTTAATTCGAAATCTGCACTTTGAGATAAATTCTCACCGGTTATTATTTTTATTTCGTCATTCTTCATTTTTTATTCCTCTTAATAAATTATTGCTCATTATTGCCCGACTGGTGCAGACATCGGTATTGGTGCGTAATTTGTTTTCTTTTGTTCAACCCTCTCTATCGGAACATCAACAGTCGGGGTTTCTTTTTTTATAGACAAAGATTCTGATTTCATTGGGAATGGTTTAACAATAGGAGGCATTGGCGCCGCAATTTTTTCATCCTCTTTTTTCTCGTTTTCTTTATTTTTATCTTTATCTTTTTCTATAGCTTTTTCTTCTTCCGCTTTTTGGAAATCACCTTGAGATATAACTGATACACTTGAAGCTCTAAATGGCATCAATACAACTTCAGGGTACTCAAAATCTGATTTTCCGTATGGTTCTGTTGCAACAAGCATCACATCATGCCATATTTTTGCAGGGATTGTACCGCCTGTAATCCCGCCCATTTGGGAGTTGTCATCGTTACCAACCCAAACACCTGCTGCTACATCCGGAGTAAAACCAATAAAGTATGCATCTTTACTATCGTCTGTTGTACCTGTTTTTCCTGCTGCAGGCTTTCCGATATCCGCAGCACGACCTGTACCGTTAGTAATTACTGTTTTCATAATTGTTGTCATTGTAGCTGCGGTATTTATATTCAAAACTTTGCTTGTCCTTGCTTTTTTAGCCTCATATAGAATTGTACCTCTTGAAGATTCGACTCTTTCAATCGCATAAGGCTCTACTTTATACCCGCCGTTTGCAAATACACCGAACGCTCTTGTCATTTCAAAAAGTTTAACGCTATTTGAACCGAGTGCAATAGTATAGTCATAAGGAATTGGAGTTGTAATTCCCATAACTCTTGCAAGCTGAATCACAGGCCTTACTCCAATTTCATCCATCAAACGAGCTGCACAAACGTTTGAAGAAACCATTAGTGCCGTGTATATAGGAATTTTTCCTCTGTATTTGTTACCGTAATTCCTTGGTGTCCAATTACCGAGTTTTACGGGTAAGTCATCTATCATATCATTAGGAGAAACACCTTTCTCAACCGCTGCTGTATAAATAAACGGTTTAAATGCTGAACCGGATGGTCTTTGTGATTGAGAAACCCTATCGTATTGGCTCTTTGTATAATCTTTTCCGCCTGCATAGACAAGAATTCTTCCGTCTATTGGTGAGAATGCAAATACGGCAGCTTGGTTTTTATCTTTAGTCATTCCCCAAGCTTTAAGGTTGTTTAAAATAGCCTCGTTCGCTTTAATCTGTGCTTTATAATCCAAAGTTGTTACAACTTTCAAGCCGCCGTTAACAATTTCATCTTCTGAAAAACCTAGTTTTTGAAGTTCTTTCATTACATAATCACAAAAATACGGCGCCTTATTTGTTGCATACATTATAGGCATAGTTGAAAGAACTATAGGAGCCTCTTTTGCCTTCTTATATGTATCTTTGTCAATATACTTCATTTTATACATTCTAAGAAGAACTTGGTTTCTGCGTTTTTTAGCTAAATCTTTGTTGTTGTATGGTGAATATACAGACGGCGCTTGCGGCAGACCTGCAATTAATGCCATCTCGGGCAATGTCAGTTGTTTAAGTTCTTTATTAAAATAAATTTTTGCAGCGCCTTTTACACCATAAGCGCCTGAACCTAAGTAAACATTGTTAAGATACATCTCTAAGATTTTGTCTTTAGAAATAGTTTTTTCTATCTGAGCTGCAACCTGCAGCTCTTTTATTTTTCTTGTAAATGTTTTTTCATTAGATAAGAAAAGAATTCTGGATAATTGCTGAGTAATCGTACTTGCACCTTGAACAACATGTCCTGCCAAAACATTGGCGACCATAGAACGTGCAAGACCAAACAGGTCATATCCTTCGTGTGAATAAAAGTTCTTATCTTCTGTTGCAATAAGTGCCTTAACTAATTGCTCAGGAACTTCCTTCAATTCAACATTTGAATAAGTATATGCCGCAAAAGTTTTAATAACCTGTCCGTCGCTTGCGGAAAAAGTTGTAACAATATTCGGTTTTAAAGTATTAAGATTTTTAATCGGCGGTAACGATACCAAATAAAGCTTTAAAGCTATAAGTCCCGCAAGCGCAATTCCCACACAAAATACAACCACATACAAAACAAGACTCAATAGCGGATTGTCAATAGTAATTCTACCTTTATCTCCACGTTTTCTGTTCTTTGGAACATTATAATATCCCATATATTACTCCTATAAATATCCTATTATGCTCTCATAATAATACATTGACTACAGCCAGAATATTGTAGTATATTATTAACTATATTTTACCAGATAAATATTTTATAGGGGTATATCACGAATCTAATGTTAAGTTTTTTGACAATTTTAAAAAACGAATTTTTATCTTATTTTGTTCCTGAAAAAATGGAATATAAAATTACGGGTGAATGCCTGAAGTGCGGTAAGTGCTGCAGATATATGTATGCTTTTGATACATATACAACAACTGATTTCAAAATTATGCAATTACTTTTTCCTTCTTACAGAAGGTTTTACATAAGAGGAAAAGACGAAGAAGGAAATCTTATATTTGCTTGCAAATACGTTACAGATAAAGGGCTCTGCTCGGTTTATGAAAAAAGATTAAAAATGTGCAGAAACTATCCCGCAAAAAAAATAAGTTATCCCGGAAAGCTGCATGAAGGATGCGGTTACAAAGTGGAAGATAAGAGTTTTGAAAGTTATTTAAAAAATGGAAAATTGAAAATGGAAAATGGAAAATTGTAAAAAGCAAATTTATTTTTTACGGGTTTTATATAAGTACATAGGCAGAAGGAATTTAAAAACATGAAAATATTACCAATAGGGAATCAATATAATTCAACAAATTATATTCATAATAACCGATTAAAGAATAGTCAAAGTAACAGTTTTGCTAACATCACAGACTTGAATTTGTTAAACAAAAACTATAATCAGATAAGTTTTAATGGCGTTTCAAAGGAAACAATGGATATTATACAAAAAATACCTATATCGGAAAGAATCGCATCTGTTTATCAGCATTGTTCCGAAGGAGATTTGGTTCTTGTAGGCAAAAGTTTAAGCAAAGCGAAAATGGGTTTGCTGCAGACACTCAGCCAAATAGACAGAACTATTAAGAAGGTCTTTTTTATTCCTGATGAAAAAATCCATGGATATTTAGGCTTTATGCGTGATGAGGATAGCAACCAAATTTTAAACCTAAACGATTTTAATATAAAAGTTGTAAATGAAACCGGCGATAAAATCGGAATAGGCTTAAACATTAAAAATGTTGCAGGATACGATAGCTACTATGTAGCAGACGGAAGCAGCATTTGGGTTAACGACAAAACAGAGATACCTTTCAAAACAAAACCCGAATCTAATCTAATAGAAAATTGGATGAAAAATTTTGTAAGCGTAAAAGATTTTACAAATACTGTTAATTCCGAGATAGAGAAAATAAACAGAAAAACCGTTTCACAATTATCAAAAGAAGCAAAAGCCGATCCAAGCAAAGTAACATTCAAGGATGTCGGCGGACAAGACAAATTAATAAATGAATTAAAAAAGAGTGTAATTTATCCTTTAAAATATCCGGAAGCTTATTCAAGCTTTGATATCAACAGAGGTTTTATTCTTTATGGACCTCCTGGAACAGGAAAAACTCATATAGCAAGAGCATTAGCAAACGAAGCTGATGTAAACTTTGTATCCTTAAACGGTGTAGAACTTGAATCTAAATGGGTGGGAGAATCAGAAGAAAACTGGCGCAACCTATTTGATGAAGCAAAACAAAAACAGCCCACGATTATGTTTATTGATGAATTTGATGCGATTGCAAAATCAAGAGGCGGACAAGATGTTTATGGTGATAAAGTTGTTAACCAAATTCTTACATTAATGACAGATTTGGATAACAATGCAGAAAATGTGTTCGTAATTGGCGCAACTAACAACTTTAAAGCACTGGATGGTGCAATCGTGCGCTCGGGAAGATTTAGCAAACACCTTGAAGTAAAAATGCCTGATTTAGAAGGTACAAGAAAAATTTTCGATATTCATACCGCAAAGAAGCATTTAGACAGGAATTTAGACAAAGAAACCTTAACAAAAAGGTTGTATGATTTAAAAACAAGCGGTGCAGATATAAAATATATAGTTAACGAAGCTCATTCAAAAGGGTATGAGCGCACCGGAATATACGACAAAATGGAAAACGGCACATTAACAGGAAAAGATTTAAGAGGTTTTTGGATTACGCAAGAAGATTTCGATAATGCAATAAAAAGCTTTATTGAGACTCGTCATGGCACGGAACGTCAAACAATTGGTTTTAATAAATAATATGGAACGTTAAAAGTAATTGCATTCGTCTAGATTTTGCTTTACAAACTTTTATGTTTGTTGTAAAAAAGAGTTACTGGTTGTGGTAATAATAAAGAAATTACCCTTCCTAGTTCTCTTAGAAAGCGAAATATAAATTTTTGAGTAATCAAAATATAAAACTGGCGAAATTTGCAGGGTTCTGTTACGGAGTTAAAAGAGCCGTTGAAACAGCGAAAAAATTAAAGCAGGAAAACCCTGATAAGAATATATATATTTTAGGCGAACTCATTCATAACACAGATGTTATAAATGAGCTTGAGTCTTTGGGTATAAAAACAATCTATGAAGTACCCGCTAAAGGTGAAGGAATTTGCATTGTCCGCTCTCACGGTGAAGCACCTGAGGTTTTTGAAAAAATTAAAAAAGCAGGTTTTGAACTTGTTGACTTGACTTGCCCCGATGTAAAAAAAGTTCAGCAAAAAGCCATAGAGCTGGCTAAAAATGATTATTTTGTTGTAATAGTAGGTAAACCGAATCACCCGGAAGTTATGGCTATTAAAGCGAATGCGGATTTATACTCAGATAATGTTGTTGTTGCAACTACTATAGATGAGCTTGAACCGTATGCGGAAAAAATTAAATCACACAAGAAAGTTGGGGTTGTAGTTCAAACTACTCAGATGGTTTCATCTTTAAACCTTATTGTTAACTATTTGAACACGATAGCAAAAGAAGTTTTAATCCATAATACTATTTGCCAATCAACAGCTATGCGTCAAAGTGAAGCTAAAGAGTTAGCCAAGGAAAGTGATTTGATGGTGGTTGTAGGCTCTAAAAAAAGTGCAAACACGACTCATCTTGCAGAAATACTCAAAAATTGCACAAAAACAATTCATATCGAAAATGATGGCGAATTGAATGAAAATTTGTTTAAAAATGTGAAAAATATAGGAATAACCGCAGGAGCATCAACTCCGCAAAATGTAATAGATAAAGTAATTAGTAAGATAAGAGGAGGTGAATAGGTAATTTTGCTAATGGAAAATGTAAAGTTGAAAATGGAAAATTATTTTAAAATTAAACAATTCATATCTTGTTAAACTATTTGCAAAGCAAATATTAACAATTTTCCATTTTACATTTTCAATTTTCCATTTATAAAATTATTAATTCACATTCAAGAAAAGGAGAAAAAATGACACAAGTATTAGACGAATTTGAACAATTGTTAGAAGAAAGCTTTGCTAAATCTAACGCAGTTGCTGATATCGTTGAAGGTACAGTAATTAAGAAAGAAACAGATGGGTATTTGGTAAGCGTAAAAGGTGCTAAAATGGAAGCTTTCCTACCTAACAAAGAATTACCTGAAGGAGAAGAACTGGTAGTTGGTGATATCAGAGAATTCTATGTAACAAAAGAAGAAAACAACGAAGATGCTATGCAATTATCACTTAAGAGAATTGCTTACGCTCAAGCATGGGCTCAACTTAATGACGCTAAAATTCAAGGCGATACAATCCTTGCAAAAGTTGAAAAGACTGTTAAAGGCGGCGTTCTTGTTGATATTGCTGATCTTAAAGGCTTTATCCCATCTTCTCAACTCAGAACAGGTACTCCGTTTGACGGTCTTGTTGATACAAAAATCGAAGTTAAAGTTCTTGAAGCTGATCCTAAGAAAAACAAACTTATTCTTTCTCAAAGACTTGCTGTTGCAGAACAAAGAGATCAAGTTGTTGATAACGTTCTTTCATCTCTTGAGGAAGGTCAAATTGTTTCCGGTAACGTTGTAAGAATTACAGATTTTGGTGCATTCGTTGACATTAACGGTATTGACGGTTTACTTCCAATCTCTGAAATTTCTTGGCAAAGAATTAAACATCCATCTGACGTTTTAACTTTGGGTGATACTATTGAAGTTAAAATTATCAAGATTGATCACGAGCTTAAGAGAATTTCTTTATCATTAAAGAGAATGGGTGAAAATCCTTGGCAACAAATCGAAGGACAATTTGAAGAAGGTCAAACAGTAAAAGGTACTGTTAATAAAGTAACTACTTTTGGTGCTTTTATTAACATATTCCCCGGGGTTGAAGCACTTCTTCCTGTTGCTGAAATGTCAGATGAAAACGTTAATCCGTTTAATCTATACAAGGTTGGCGATGAAGTTGATGTTCTTATCAAGAAATTCACTCCTAAAGAACACAGAATTGCTTTATCTGTAAAGGATATCAATAAATAAGGGTTAATATTTTTCCAAAACGATAAATAATCTTCTATGTAAAATACCGGCTGCTTGAATAATTAGTCTAAACAGCCGGTATTTTTAATTAAAGTTATCTTGTTTTTTCAAAAAAAGAGCAACCTTATGTTATAATACAAAAAGAAAGAGGTATGAAGTGTACGAATTCCCATTTGAGTTAGATGATTTTCAAAAAGAAGCGTGTGATTATATTAATGAAGGAAAGAGCGTAGTAGTATGCGCTCCGACAGGTGCAGGTAAGACTGTTATTGCTCAACACGCTATCCATTGTGCCTTAAAAGATGGGAAGAGAGTTTTTTATACGACACCTCTGAAGGCTCTTTCTAACCAAAAGTTTAGCGATTTTTCAGAACAATACGGACACGATAAAGTAGGCTTATTAACAGGTGATACTTCTTTCAATCGTGATGCTCAAATTGTTGTAATGACGACGGAAGTTTTTAGAAATATGTTATATGGTACAAACTTCGGTTCTGTATCAGATAATATGAAGGAAGTAAGATACGTCATTTTAGATGAAGTTCACTACATGAATGACGAACAGAGAGGAACAGTTTGGGAAGAGAGTATTATATATTGTCCTACAAATGTTCAGATTATAGCACTTTCTGCAACAGTTGCTAATGCTGATAAATTGACTGATTGGATAAATACTGTTCACTCAAAAACAGAGCTTGTAAATACGGATTTTAGACCAGTCCCTTTAAGGTTCTATTATTTTGATTCATCTCAACCTCACACAATTTTACCGCTTTTGACTCCATCAGGAGCTTTAAATAACAAGATTAAACCCGAGAAAAAACAGTTTAGGCGAGGCAAGCCCGTTTCAAAGCGGAATACTGTTAAGGATGTTGTGAGAATTTTGCACGAAAAAGATATGCTTCCTGCGATTTATTTCACGTTTTCAAGAAAAAAATGTGATGAGCAGATGGAAAAATGTGCGGATTTATGCCTTGTAACACCTAAAGAGCAGGAAGAAATCAGGCAGATTATAGATGATTATATAGCAGAAAATCCTTATTTGTACAAAAATAAACACATTGAATACTTGCTTTTAGGTGTAGCTTCTCATCACGCAGGACTTCTTCCGGGGTGGAAAATTCTTGTTGAAAAACTTTTCCAAAAGGGGTTGATTAAAGTTGTATTTGCAACAGAAACGCTGGCTGCGGGGATAAACATGCCGGCTCGTTCTACTGTTATAAGTTCAATCAGCAAGAGAACGGATACAGGGCACAGAACGCTTACTCCGAGTGAATTTTTGCAGATGTCAGGTCGTGCGGGGCGTAGAGGAATGGATGAGATAGGATATGTAACTATTGTCGGAACAGCTTTCCAAACCCCTGAAGAAGTTGCAGAGCTTGTTTTGAGCGATGCAAATCCTTTAGAAAGTAAATTCTCACCAAGCTATTCAATGGTTTTGAACCTTTTACAAAGATTTACTTTAGATGAAGCAAAAGAGCTTGTACTAAAAAGTTTTGGGTATTTTTCTTCTAATTCAAGAGTTGAGCCTTTGCTTAAACAGCAAGAAGAAAATCAAAAAATGATAGACGAATGTAATTCTTTCCGTTGTTTCTGTAACAGAACAAATCAAGATTTATTAGACTATAACAAAATTAGAGAGATTTATGTTCAAAACAGAAGAACGTTTAAAACTATTCAAAAACAAGAAAAGAAAAAAAATCGACCATTGAGTGAAGAAGCACAAGAATTTGGCAGACAAAATAAAATTATGCTTGATAAAATGCACGGATACGAATGTGATACCTGCAAACTATTTAAAAAACACATGAAATCAATTGAGCTTCTAAACAGATATGAAGGGAAACAAAAACAATTATCTAAAGAGATAGAAAAACAAAAAGATATTTTCTGGAACAGATTTTTGTCCCATAGAGCCGTTCTTGAGGAATACGGATTCTTAAAAGACGATTATCCGAATGAACAGGGCGTTATAATATCTCAATTACGTTCAGAAAATGAATTATTTTTGGCTTTGGTAGTATTTTCAGGAGTATTGGAAAATCTTACTCCTGCAGAGCTTGCCTCTGTTGTTTGTGCAATAACAACAGAAGACATGAGAGCTGATTTATTCTCTCAACTGCCTTTTTCACCTACTGTCAGAAAGACTTTGAATAAGATTAAAGACATTAAACGAGCATTGGATAAAAAGCAAAAGAATTATGGTGTAGAAGACCCGATGTACATTAATGGATTTTATTCACCGCTTATTGAAATGTGGGTAAACGGTGCAGAGTGGGATTCTATTGTTGACGAAGTTGAAATGGGAGAGGGTGATATTGTTAGAACCTTCAAACGAGTAATAGATGTCCTAAGACAATTCTGCACAATACCTAATATTCCTGAGGCTCTTGTATTTACTGCCCGTGAAGCAATAGACCAAATTAACCGCAGCCCGATTGATATAGACTAATCTCATTTTAATAATTCATTGCCAACAAATGATTTGGTATTTATCTTTGTAACTATAGGCTTTATTTTTCGCTTACCTTGTGTTGTTTCGGAAGCTTCTTCCAACATGTTAAGCTCAACTTCTTTCATCTTTATACTTTCTATAGGAGTAATATTATATCCTCTATTTCTTGAATATAAAGCATTTTGTTGATATTTATCAAAGAGTTCTTCTGCTATTTTTTCGGTTTTGAACTTTAATGTTTCAACAGTGTTACAGGATGTATTTTCCGGACCGTAAACAATGGTATAAAACCTAATTGTATCCCCTTGTCTTTCATAAGGATAGATTCCATCTGTAATGATATTGTTATTATTCTTTTTGTTTATAAAACGGAATTTTAATTCATTGAACTTATTGCTGAGAGTTGAGATTTTCATATCCCAATATTTAGTCTTAGCAATACGTTGTTCTATTTGTCTTAGTTCTACTTTATCACCGTCTGACATTCTATTTATAACAGATAAAGTAGATTTGTCTTTTATTAATCCCGTAAAATGCGGGGTATTGTATTTGTTCACAACAGAATTATTGCCTATTGCATTAATACGCATATATTAATCTCCTCTAAAATGGCTAGTCCGGTAATCTACGGGGTATTTGAACCGTAAAATATCTACAGTATATATCATACGCTGAAAAAAAATTTGTGCAAGCGTATAGTTATACTAAATAAATTGTATGATATTTTTTAACAACTATAATAAAAGTATTAGTTGAGGTAATAATGTCAATAGAAAGCAATATTTTCAAACGATATACACCTGATTGGGATAAATGCAAAAAAGAGTATGAAAAAATATTTTTAAACGGTTCTTTTAAGTCTGTTATAAAGATTAGCGAACAAGGTGAAGTTACAGGAACGGTTTATGATTTGGAAAACAATGATGAGTTTTTACCATTGCGGATAGACAGCAATGAGGGAGCTTTTGTTGCAAAGGTAAGGGACGAATACGAAAAAATTCTTATACAAATAAGGGATAATAATTTTATCAAAAATCATTTTATTTACCCCCAATCAAATCGAATAACTCAATTAATATATAAAAAATACGGAGACAAACCTGAATTTCTTTGGGAAAAATTTGACGGAAGCGGAATTTTTAGAAATAAGGAAAGTCAAAAATGGTATGCCGCTATTCTTGATGTAGACAGAGGTAAAATACAAAAAGGAAGAAGCGGTATTATAGAGGTTTTAGATATCAAGCTTAATCCTGATGAGATACAAGAACTATTATTACAGCCAAATTTTTATCCTGCATATCATATGAACAAAAAGTCTTGGATTACAATTATTCTTGATGACAGTCAAACCGATAAAGCAATAATGAATTATATCGAAAAAAGTTATCAGTTGTCTTTTAAGAAAAAATAGTAATAGAGAGTTATTGAAATTATTTTTTTAATATATTATAATGCATGCACAAAGGAAAGAAGTTATGTGTGTACAACCAATATCAGCCATGTCATTTAGAGCCGGAAAAATTGAACTTAATGCAATTCACAAAAAAGATTTGTCCAACTATGACAGTATATCATCATTAGCCAAACATAATCATTGTGATTTTTTGATAGAAAAAAAGACAAATAAACATGCACCTGATTACAACATCTATAGTGTTATAGCCAGAAGAAAATGGATTAATCCTCGATATGTTTATGCACAAGAAATGATAAGCGTACATAAGTCAGAATCAAAAGAGGAATTTTTAAAAAAAATCTTTGAAACAACAAAAAGAGCTTCAGATGCAGCCAAAAGCAAAACTCACGAGCTTGCAAGATCTATTATTAAAAAATAATTAAGTTTGCCAATCTATTTCTTTTTCACCAAAAGATTTCAGTATTTCATTTGTTTTCTTAAAATTTGGTGTCGTGGTGAACGCTCCGATTTTACCGTCTTTTAAGGTATTGTTTTTTGCATTTCCCATATTAGAAGGGTGAGAAGAGCGCAAAATATAGATATTGTTTTTCTTATACTCATCTTCTTTATTAAATGAAAATTGTTCAATGTCATTTGCAGGATTTCCCCACAATATAATAATAAGGGGCTTTTTTCTTTCAATAAGCTTGTTAATAATTATATCAATAATCGGCAGCCAAAATTTATTCCTGCTTGCGAGTGTTTCTTCTTTAGAAAAAGTTAAAGCTCTGTTTAAAAGCAGAACTCCTTGCTTTGCCCACGGAGTTAAGTTCCCTGATGAATTATTTACTCCCGTATCTTCTTTAATTTTCTCAAAAATATTTTTAAGACTTGCAGGAATTTTGCCTGATAATTTTGAAAAAGCAAGTCCGTGCGCATCTTCTTTATTTGGATAAGGATCTTGCCCCATAATAAGAACTTTGACTTTATCAAACGGTGTAATTTTTAAAGCGTGATATATTCCGCTATTTTCGGCTTCATAAGGAAGGACCTCTTGTGATTTGCGTTTTTCTTCAATTAACAAATATTTTTCTTTAAAACACGCTTTTTCATCTTGAGTTAAAATATCATACCAAGAATTTCCTATCAAATCTTTTAACATAAAACCTCAATTCATTTTCCCCCTTTGCCCCTACCCTCTCCCGTGGGAAGGGGGAAGCTCCACACAGAATTATATTATAAACTATCTTTTTTACGTTTTTTCTTTTTTACTTCTTTTTCGTCGCAGCCCAATGCTTCATTCAAATGTTCTATCAATTCATCAGAGTGTTTCATCATTGCGTGCTGTGATTTGTGGTGAATATCTACAATGTGATAGTGCATAGCTTCTTCTACTTGAATCAGTGATTTGTTATAAAAGGTTAAACTTGTAATATAGCTTTGCATAGCTGTAATGTAGTCTTTTCTTGCATCTTGCAAAGCTACATAATTAAGCGCACCGTTTTCATAAAGCTTTTCTACGGTGTTAAGATTCTCTAAAGCTTGAGTAGCTGTATTCTGAGCATAAGGAACATCGTCCTCTGCAAAATCTAAATTATTAAAAGCTCTTTGAACCTCAAAATACAAATCTTTTTTAAATAAATTAATCTCATTATCAGCAAGCTTTAGTTGTGCATCAGCGCCTTTGATTGAATGCCTAAGTTCCATTAGATTCACGCTTGTTGAAAGATTAACACCAACTTGCAAGCTGTTATTCCCGAATTTAGCTCTTCCGTCACTATATCCTTCCGCAGAATTTCCGTACCCGTATCCTACGTTAGCCGATAATTCAGGTAAATACATTCTCTTAACGTATTTTAAAGATTGCTCCATCGCCTTTTTCGTTGATTCTAGAACTCTCAAATCAGGTGAACTTGCGTAAGCTATATCCATAACTTTATCTCTTGAAAAATCAAAAGTTTGAGGAACAAATTTTGAAGGTATTTTCTGTCCGATATAACCGTAATCGTGGTCAAAGTTAAATGTTTTTGTATTTGAGATTGTATAGTTTGGTGTATTTTCAATAAACATTGCATTACTCAAATCAACTTTAGCGTTTTTATAAACTGTTTTTGCATAAGCAAGCTCAAAGAGCGCTTTACTTAAATGCACTTGGGCTGTTGTTTTATCAGCTCTTCCTTTAGCTATTTTTAAATATTTTTTGCAAATTGTAACATTATCTTCCGCAACTTGAACCAGAGCTTGTGCCTTTAAAACATCATAGTATTTTTCTTTTATATGAAAAAGCGTTGCACACAAACTGTCCATAAACTCATATTCGGCACCTATTTTGTAAAATTCCTCCATTTTGATATTTGCGATAGATTTACCGAAATCAAAGATTAATTGGTTCAAAGTAACTGCAACATTTGGAAACTGCCTTGAATACTTGTTAAAATGCTCGTTGTTTGAATTATTTTCATTGTAAAATCCTGCTCCTGCACCAATAACCGGAAAATAAACCGAACGAGCGATACCTAAATTACTTTTCGCTATATCAAGTTCATATTTTTTTCGCTTAATATTCGGACTATTTTTAAACGCTAATGCGACACACTCAACTATATCCAAATCAGTTCCATCTTTTACAACTACCGTTTTAAATAATTCAGCGTGTTCATCATGAACATGTGCTATTACTTCCGTATTAATGCCTGCTAATAACATAAAAGCTACCAGCAGGGCAACCAGTGTTTTTTTCTTCATGACTCTATTATATCATGCTCGTCAAGTAGCAGGGAAAAATATTTATTGCCGAAAATAATCCATATACTTGCCACAAAAAAAAAGAACCATTCAAAGTTCTTTATAAAATGGCGCGCGTGGAAAGATTCACTGTGTCTGTCGGCGAACAGAAAAACAGTACTAAATGTACTGTTTTTCGTGGAAAAAAGAATTTTTATAATTAGTTTAAAAATAAGCCGATAGAGGGAGCGACCTTTGTCGAGAGGAGAACTTGCCACAAAAAAAAAAGAACCATTCAAAGTTCTTTTAAAATGGCGCGCGTGGCAAGATTCGAACTCGCGACCTTTTGGTTCGTAGCCAAACGCTCTATCCAACTGGGCTACACGCGCATGTGTCAAATAATTAATTTCAACAACAAACTTTTTTTTCAAGTTTATACTTCAAAATAAATTCTGTAACTTTATTTTACAATTTCTTGTCTGCATTAAAAGTTTTTTATAAAATTGAATTTAGAGAGAGAAACAACTATCGTTTTTAAGGAGTAAAAATGGAATTTTCAGGTAGAAATCCGTTTATGGACTATAGAAATAACGTTCCTTTTATGGACTTGTCTGGATTTGTAAACAATCAAGAGATAGAAGTTGAAAATTGCCCAGCTCAATCACTAAAAGCGTATCTTTTAAAAAAAAGATGCACAACAATGATAAACATTAGAAGATTGAGATATAAAGCAATGTGCGAAGCATACCAAAGGGGAAGAATATAGAATATTGGTCAGGCTGTACCTGAAAAAGGGGAATGTTTTGGAAAAAATTTTTACTAATATAGCTGAAAATGCTAAAATCTCATCTAAGAAGATTGCAGTATTAACTACAAAGCTTAAAAATAAAGCACTGCTAAATATTGCTGATTCAATTGAACAGAATAAGGATAGAATATTTGATGCTAACAAACTAGATTTAAAAGAAGCTGAAGAACTTGTTAGATCCGGTGAGATTAATCAATCAACATATAATCGTTTAAAGTTAGACGAAAACAAAATGCGTGATATGATACAGGGGGTTAGAGATATAGCATCTTTAGAGGATCCTGTCGGGAAAATACTTTTAAAGCGTGAACTTGATGAGGGTTTAGTGCTAACAAAAATATCTTGCCCGATTGGAGTTTTGGGGATAATTTTTGAAGCAAGACCTGATGTTATTACTCAGGTGTCCGCTCTTGCGATAAAATCTTCTAATGCAGTTATTATGAAGGGGGGCAGGGAATCTTCTAACACCAATAAAATGATTATGTCTGTTATACAAGAGGCTTTAAGTAAAACAGAAGGTTTTCCTGAAAATGTTTTAAATCAGGTATTCACCCGAGAAGATGTCGCAGAGATGCTTAAACAGGATAAGTATATAGATTTAATTATCCCAAGAGGCGGAAACAAGCTTGTTAAATTTATAAAAGAAAATACAAAGATTCCTGTACTCGGTCATGCTGACGGAATTTGCCATATTTATGTTGACGAGTTTGCGGATATAGAAAAGGCAAAAAAGATTATAATAGATGCAAAAACTCAGTATCCAAGCGCTTGCAATTCTGTAGAAACAGTTCTGGTACACAAGAATATTAACGACAAAGAAATTATATCAGCATTACAAGATGCAGGAATAGAGGTTATTTTTAATCCCGAAAGCTGGCACAAAGAATATGGTGATAAAAAACTTTCATTTAAAATTGTCGGTTCTTTAGATGAGGCAATTGAGCATATAAACGAGTTTTCTTCCGGTCATACAGAATCAATAATTACGGAAAACGAAGATAACGCAAGAAAATTTATGCAAGCGGTTGATTCGGCGGGAGTGTATCACAATGTATCAACTCGTTTTGCAGACGGATTCAGGTATGGTTTTGGGGCAGAAGTCGGGATCTCTACAAACAAAACCCATGCAAGAGGTCCTGTCGGATTAGAGGGTTTAACTATATATAAATATACAATTGAAGGTAACGGACATATTGTCAAAGATTATGCTGAGGGTGTAAAATCGTTTCATCACAGGGATATATAAAATCGGAATTTCTGCTCTTTGTAGGACAGAGTAAAAGAGGGGTAAAATATTATGCGAATAGGAGTTGTCGGATTAGGTTTAATCGGCGGTTCAATTTTTAAGAACTTGCTTGAAGGCAAAAAATATGATGTCGTCGGAATATCAAGAAGTGTTCATGAATTTAATGTAACAAAAGACTATAACAATTTAAAAGGGTGTAGTGTTGTTTTTGTATGCACTCCAATGAATGTAACCTTGGATGTTTTGGATAAATTAGAGGAGTATTTAGATGAAAAGACCATTGTTACTGATGTCTGCTCTTTAAAGGAATTTGTTTCTAAAAAAAGCTATAAATACAAATTTATTCCTTCTCATCCAATGGCAGGAACAGAACATCAGGGTTGGGGATATGCATTTCCGGATTTATTTGAAGGTGCGACTTGGGCAGTTACGCCAAAAAACGATACTGATATGAAGGATTTTGAAGTATTGAAAACCGTTATAGAAGAATTGGGTGCAAAGACTATTTTAACAACACCAAAAGAACACGATAGAGCAGTAGCTTTAATCTCACATGCTCCTATGGTTATAGCACAGGCTTTATGCAAAAATATTGAAAATAACCAGCTTGCTCAAACTCTTGCATCATCAGGATTCAGAGACACAACACGACTAGCGATGTCAAATGTAGAGATGGCAAACGATATGGTAGTCATGAACAGGGAAAATATAAAAGATGTTGTTTCCATGTTAAATGGTAATGTTGAAAAAATGTTCAATTCCGACTATAAACATGAAGCTGAAAAAATAAAAAAATTCAGAGAAAATTTGTATAAATGATATCAAATTTGTCATTGAATTTTGTAATTTTGTTATTTCATAATTAACAACACTTATTGCCGCATTGTATTAATATACTAATACCTTTTATACTATTCACTTTATATATGTTTGATTTACAATAAGAACATAGGGTATAAAAAGGAGTACAAAGATGAAGAATAAACTCATTCTGTTTTGGGTGATTGTTGCACTTGCAATAGCTTCTATTGTTGTAATTTGCACAAAGCCTACAAAACTTGGTTTAGACCTTGTCGGCGGTTCAAGACTTGTACTTGAAGCTCAACCGATTAATGGTGCAGAGGTTACGCCTGATATGATGTCAAGCTTACAGTTTGCAATCGAAAACCGTGTTAACAAACTCGGTGTTGCAGAAACTGTTGTACAAAGAGCAGGAGACAAAAGACTTGTTGTTGAAATTCCTGACGTTTCAGACTTGAATCAAGCAAAAGCATACTTAGGTGAAACAGCAGAACTTGAATTCAAAGAACCTGCAAGAGATAAAAACGGTGAAATTATCGGTTGGAAATCAACAGGTTTAACAGGTAAACAGCTTAACAAAGCTGAATTCAAAACTAGCGGTCAAACAGGCCAATTTGTTGTTGACTTGGAATTCAACCTTGAAGGTACAAAGTTGTTTGGCGATTTAACTAAGCGTTTAGTCGGTCAACCAATGGCAATCTTCTTTAACGGAGAAATGCACTCTGCGCCTGTTATCAGAGAACCGATTACAACAGGTAACGCTCAAATCTCAGGCGGAGATAACGGTTTTACACCTCAAGAAGCAAAACAAATGGCTGATTTATTGAACGCAGGTGCTTTGCCTGTTCCGGCTAAGATTATTGAAGAAAATACGGTTGGACCTACTCTTGGTGCGGATTCAATTGCTAAATCAAAAGTTGCGGGTGCAATTGGTCTTGGTTTTGTAATGTTATTTATGATTATGTATTACAGAGCTCCGGGGCTAATAGCTGACGTTGCACTTTGCCTATACGGTTTATTCTTATTTGCAATATTTAAAGCTGTTCCTGTAACACTTACACTTGCAGGCATAGCAGGATTCATTCTTTCAATTGGTATGGCGGTTGATGCTAATATCCTGATTTTTGAAAGAACAAAGGAAGAATTGAGAGCCGGAAGAACATTGTTTACTGCTATCAATTCAGGTTTTGACAGAGCGTTCACAAGTATTTTTGACTCGAATATGACAACAATCATCACTTGTGCAATCCTATACTGTTTAGGAACAAGCATTGTTAAAGGTTTTGCCTTAACCCTTGCAATTGGTGTTATTGTTTCTATGTTCTCTGCAATTACGATTACAAGAAACTTCATGCACCTTGTATTCGGTACAGGTAAACTTGAAAAACCATGGTTGTTCGGCTTAACTCAAGACGAAATCGACCAAGAATATCAAGCAGTCGAAACTAAACGTGAAAAAGCTAAGTTTGGAATCTTGGACTAAGGGGGACAAACAATGAAATTTAAACTCGATATAGTAAAAAACAGATTTATATTCCTGGCATTGTCTGCTTGTTTGCTGACACCGGGGATTATAGCGATGATTTATTCATCAATAACTTATCCTACCCACGCACCTCTTAAAGTAGGTATCGACTACACAGGCGGTACTACTCTGCAATACGGTGTTAAAGAGGATATTACAAACGAAAAAATGTCTGCAGTAAGAAATAGCCTTGAGCAAAACGGAATTGAAAACCCATATCTTCAGGTTATTCACGTAAACGATCAATCTGATTCAGACTTAAAATCAATTCTTTCCATCAGAACTAAGTTTATTGAAGAAGGTTCATCAGACCAAGATAAAATAACATCAGTCATAAGCAAAGATTTTGCTAATTCTGAACTTGTACAAGTTACATCAGTTGGCCCTACTTTGGGTAAAGAATTGTTCAAAAATTCTTTAATTGCCTTATCTTTGGCACTTTTAGGAATTGTCGCATACTTAACTTTCCAATTCCAATTCAATTACGCACTTGCGGCAATTTTAGGATTGGTACACGATACACTTTTTGTAGTCGGTGTGTTCTCAATTTTAGGCTTGTTCTTTAATGTTCAGGTAGACGCCTTGTTTGTTACGGCAGTTCTTACCGTAATCGGTGCTTCTGTTCACGATACAATCGTTGTTTTTGACCGTGTTCGTGAAAATCTTAAATACTACGGAAAGAAGATGTCATTCGGCGAAATTATGAACGCTAGTATTAACCAAACCCTTACAAGAAGTATTAATACATCATTATCAACTTTGATAACTTTGTTTGCTTTATACTTCTTAGGTGGTGTTACAACAAGAGATTTTGTTCTTGCTATGATACTAGGTATAACAATTGGTACTTATTCAAGTATCTTCTTCTGCTCAGTACTTGTTGATATCTGGGAAGACAAAAAGAATTCAACAAACCCTGCTATAGCATAAAACGTTTCGGATAAAAGTCTTTGCGCAGGCGATGAATTATCATCGCCTGCGCATATTTGTTTATAGAATTTATATTATTATTTATAAATAATTTTTTGTAGTCTTATTTTTTTCCGATTATAGATAATACAATTTTTTATCTTGTGTAATCCTTTATACATTAAGGAGGAAATTATATTATGACAGAAAGCAGGTTTTTAAGTTTTGTACTTACTGAAAGCATATTGCTGTTATGCTTAGGTTTAGGTATGCTAATTCTTCCTAAAGTTACGATAATATCATTTGGATTTATGATGTGTTTATCTTTTGTAGCTTTTGGCGGATTTAAAATTATTTCCACTATTTTAACAAAAAATTTTTCTAAACATTTTATTTTGGATATATTCACCGGTTTAATTTTACTCACTAACGGAATAATACTTTTTGCTGCACCGATGTTGGATATTATGTGGGTAATTGGGCTGTCAGGTATATATTTCATTCTTAAGAGTCTTTCATCTTCATCATTTATGGTTCAAACAAGAAAAACACTAAACTTTTGGTGGATGTGTTTATTTTTAGCAGTTTTAGAATTATTGCTCGGATTTGTTACCATTGTTTTACTGCCTTCAGCAGCATTATGGCTTATAGGAGTTCTTATCGGAACAGATTTTATCTTATCCGGTTTTATATATATGAATATGTACATCGCTACCAAATACTTACAAAACATCTAAAATTTAAATATATTCAATTTTCATAACAAATTGACTTAAACCTCTATTTTTGCTTAAAATAGACGTATGAAAATAATAATTTTTGGTGCAAACGAAGTCGGCTTTATGATAGCAAACGAATTCTACACCGATAACGATATAACTGTAATAGATGAAGAGAGAAACAAAATAGACTCGTTTAATAAATTAGACGTTGGGTTTATTTCCGGAAATGCTTCTAATATAGATATTTTAAAACAGGCAAGAATAAAAGATGCCGATGTTTTTATTGCCTGCAATAGCTCTGACGAACTTAATATTGTTGCCTGCTTAACAGTTAAGAGATTAAGCAAAGCTAAAACTCTTTGTTTTGTTAGAAAGGAGGAGTATAAAACCTCTCTTGCCATGACAAAAGATGCGGAATACAGCGGAGATTTTTATATAGATAACGTAATTCTACCGGAAGAATTGCTTACTCAGGAAATCTTTAGAATTATTACTGTTGCAAGAGCTTTAGATGTTGAATATTTTGCTGACGGCAGAGCAAGACTTTTGGAATACAAAATTCCCAAATATTCTCCGCTTGTAAAAACACAAGTAAAAAATTGTGAATTCCCCAAAGACACATTGATTGTAGGCATTACAAGAGAAGGCGAACTCTTTGTTCCAAACGGTGAAACAACTATGCTAGAAGGGGATAAAGTCATATTTATGGGACTTTCACATTCGCTAAATATACTTGCGGGTAAATTCTTCCACGAAAAAGAGTTTGTAAAATACGTTACAATTATTGGCGGCGGCAACGTCGGACTTAAGCTTGCTAAAACTTTAGAAAATTTGAACCTTAAGCTAAAAATCATAGAAAAAGATGAAGAAAGATGCAATTACTTGTCAGAAGAACTTAATAATGCACTTATCATAAACGGAGACGGAACGGATTTAGAATTATTAAACGAGGAAGATATTTCATCATCAGATGTTGTTGTTAGTGTAACTAATAACGACGAAAAAAACCTTTTATGCTCTTTGCTTTTAAAGCACCTTGGCGCAACAAGAGTTATATCAAGAGTTTCAAAAGAAACAAATATAGCTTTATTTGAACAAGTTGGAATTGATATTGCAATATCTTCTAAAACAGCTTCTCTAAACGAAGTAAAAAACAGTATTAGAGATACTAATATCGGTATCCTTGCAACAGTAGAACAAGGGCAGGGAGAGGTTTTGAACATTGAACTTCCTACAGGATTTGAAACAAGAAAACTTATGGACTTAAGACTTCCTGCCAAAGCTATTCTGGGTATAGTTCAGCGCAAAAACAGGATTATCATTCCAAACGGCGCAACAGAAATTATGAGTGGTGATAATGTAATAATTTTTACAACAAGCACAAATGCCCCAATTATTAAAAAGTTTTTTGAGGTAGTTTAAAAGTGAGATTAACATATTTAGCATACACTTTTAGTTTGGTTATGAAGTATTTTAGTATAATGCTTCTTGTGCCTATAGTTGTTGCGCTTATTTTTAAAGAATATTCAGCAACTTATCCGTTTATTATTGCATCTTTTACTGCAATACTTCTTTCAAGTGTTATAAAAAGGGTTGTCCAAGGTGCAAAAAATATAAAATCCGTGAATGATATTAAAAAATCGGAAGGCTTAACTGTTGTAACTTTTTCGTGGGTTTTTGCAGGGTTTTTCGCATCAATTCCGTATTTGTTCTTTGGTATTACACCTATAAATGCAATTTTTGAAGCATTTTCAGGTATAACAGCAACCGGTGCGACTGCTTTTACAACATTTGATTATCCTCACGCACTTTTATTTTGGCGCTCTTTTACCCAATGGCTTGGCGGCATGGGTATTATAGTCTTGTTTATTGCAATTCTTCCGCAGCTTGCAGTTGCAGGCAGACAACTGTTTTTTGCGGAAGCCCCCGGACCTACTGAGGAAAAATTTACTCCTCGTATTAAAAGTACAGCTTCTTCTCTTTGGAAGATTTATGCAGGGCTTACTATTTTATGTTTCTTTCTTTTATTAAACTTTGGAATGAATCCGTTTGAAGCCTTATGTACGTCTTTTTCATCACTGTCAGGCGGCGGTTTTTCACCAAACTCAAATAGCTTAATCGGTCAATCTCATAATATTTTATGGACGGTTGCATTTTTTATGTTCTTTGCGGGTGCAAATTTCAACCTTCAATACAAAGCTTGGACAAAACTTAACCCATTTTTACTATTTAAAAACGAAGAATTTAAAACATATTTTGGTGTAGTTCTTGTTATTGCCTTGCTTTTATCTTGCTCGTTATTCGCAAATATGCACTACACCTTTTTTGACAGTATAACTCACGCATTTTTTAATGTTTCATCTCTTGTATCTTCGTCAGGTTTTTGCAGTGCCGATTTTGCAAAGTGGGATTATACAAGCAAAATTCTTCTATTCACAGTAATGCTTTTCGGAAGTTGTGCAAGCTCAGCCGGTGGAGGTTTGAAAGTAACAAGATGGCTTTTAATATTCAAGATAATGAAAAGCGAGATGATGAAAATTCTGCATCCAAAAGCAGTTTATAATATCAAAATCGGAAATTATTCAGTACCAAAAGATATTCTTTATCAAACTTTGATGTTTGTTTCTTTCTATTTTGCAATCATAGCTCTTTCTGCATTCTTAGTCGGATTAATAGAAAAAGATACAATAATTGCAGTAGTAGGTTCTGTTGCTTCAGTCGGGAATATCGGTCCGGGGTTAGGGCATGTAATCGGGCCTATGGGAAGTTTTGCAGACCTTTCAACACTAACTAAAACTATTTTTATAATAGATATGGTTGCAGGAAGATTAGAATTAATTCCGTTTTTAGTTCTTTTCCAAAAAGACTTGTGGACTTTTAAGGATAGATAATTTTACTTAATATTGAAACTTATGAAACTTTGGATATCTGGTATCAACGTAGTTTACATTGTCTTTGTAATCTGCGTATTTAAAAAATTCCGAGCGATTATTTGGTCTGACAATATACGGGGTTCTTGTTCTCTGCCACCCTGTTTGATAATATCCTCTTCTCGGATAATATCTTCCGTTATTTCCGTAAAAACCTGAACGATATGTCCAAATAGGCATCATGTTTTCATCATACAGAGTTCTGGAATACTCTGTCAAAGTTTTTTTATCGGGAGGATTTTTAATAAGCGTTTCAGGATTATCCACTTTATTATCGTAAAAATCATAAAGTTGATAATCTTGCCCTACTTTTCTATAAGTGCCGACTCTGTTACCATAATCATCATAAACCTTAATTGCATAAGCAAAAGATTCAGATATTGTAAGAAAAATGATAGCTGATAAGATTAAAATTTTGCGCATAGTAACCCCTTCAATATTATAACGAATATTCTATCATTTATGTTCATTTTATGCTAAACTGTTATTAAATAAGGGGATTAAGAATATGTCAATAAGAAAAGTTGTTAAATACGGAACGCCATCACTTAGAGAACCGTCAAAAGAAGTGCATAAAGTTTCAGCCAAAATAAAAGCTTTAGTTGAAGATTTATTGGACACAATGTACGCTCAAAACGGGGTGGGATTGGCAGCACCGCAGATTGGTGAAAACGTAAGAATTTTTGTTATTGATGTTTCAACAGGCGACGAACCGCTTAATCCTATGGTATTTATTAATCCTAAAATTATTAAAAAATCAGGTGCCGTAATTAGCCATGAAGGGTGTTTGAGTTTTCCGGAAGCGTTTACTGACGTAAGAAGATACGCTAATGTTATGGTTAAAGCTATGGATAGAAACGGACGTTCTTTTGTTCTTGAAGCAAAAGACGGAACGCTTCTTGCACGTTGCATACAACACGAATTTGACCATCTTAACGGTGTTTTATTTATAGACCACGTTATTAACAGATTCGACGCAGAATCAGAGCTTTCTAAACACAATCTTCCGCCGCTTGAAGTTGATAAAATTCTGGATGAACCTGAACTTGAACCTGAGATTCAAAAACTTTTGGAAGAAAGAGTTAAGAAGACTGATTCAGAACAAAAATAGAATATAAGTTAATGTCAGGTAGAACCTGACCTGCTTTTATAAAGTATTATATGTTCGATATTATGCAATTTATATATTTATCTCTGTAGGTCAGGTTTTACCTGACATTAACTATAAAAGGAAAAAAGAATGGAAAAAATCAGTATAGTATATTTTGGGACACCGGATATCGGTTTACAATCATTAGAGCATTTTTATAACTCGGATAAGTTTGAAGTCTTAGCTGTTGTTACTCAGCCTGATAAACCGTCAGGAAGGGGGCATAAGCTTACACCATCTCCTATTAAAGTTTTTGCACTAAATCACAATTTACCCGTATTTCAACCCAAATCTATAAGAAAAGAGCCTGATATTATTAATGCACTTAAAGAACTAAAACCTGATTTTTTTGTAACTTTTGCGTTTGGTCAAATATTATCACAAGAAGTTTTAGATATTCCTAAATACGAAACAATAAACCTTCATGTTTCGCTTTTGCCCAAATACAGAGGAGCAAATCCTATCCAAAGAGCAATAATTAACGGTGATAAAATGACGGGAATTTGTACAATGATAACAGAATTAGGACTGGACTGCGGTGATATTTGCATGAAAGAGCCTATAGAGATTACTCCGAAGATGAACTGTGTTGAGCTTTTTGAGATTTGTGCATCGCACTCACCCGAATTATTAGAAAAAACTTTAATCGGGATAAAAGAAGGAAAATTAACCCCTCAAAAACAGTCAGAAGACGGAGTTTGCTTTGCTGAAAAACTAAAAAAAGAAGAATGTGAAATAGATTGGACAAAATCTGCACAAGAAATCCACAATCTTGTTAGAGGTGTCTATAAATGCCCCGGAGCGTTTTTCAATTATCAGGATAAGATTATAAAGGTTATGGAAACAGAACCGCTTAAAGAAGAAATAGAAGGCTCCTGCGGAGATTTTGTAAGAACATCTAAACTTGGAATAGATGTCAAAACAGGCAAAGGAATCTTGCGCCTAATCAAAGTTAAACCCGAAGGTAAAGGCGAGATGTATGCTAAGGATTGGGCAAACGGTTTAAGAGGTTAAATACTGTTTTACCCATATCTTTAGAGGATGCGGAAAAAGTCATAATTTTGAGATTCTTCGGCTTTTGCCTCACAACGACGGCCCGGTTAAAGCCAAGCAAACACGTCATTCTGAGGAAAATATCCATTTCACCCGAAGAATCTGTTTTAATAAATAGATCCTTCGCTTTCGCTCAGGATGACAGGCCTATTAAGCGATAACCGAGCACGTTAGACATAAAGTTTGCCGTCATTCTGAGGGAAATATCCATTTTGCCCGAAGAATCTGTTTTAATAAATAGATCCTTCGCTTTCGCTCAGGATGACAGGCCTATTAAGCGATAACCAAGCACGTTAGACATAAAGTTTGCCGTCATTCTGAGGAAAATATCCATTTCACCCGAAGAATCTGTTTTAATAAATAGATCCTTCGCTTTCGCTCAGGATGACGAGCCTATTAAGCGATAACCGAGCACGTTAGACATAAAGTTT
>CACYKP010000025.1:0-19124 GCA_902775025.1 uncultured bacterium
CGAGTTTGAGAGTGGTCTGTTTCAAAAGTGACTTTTTGTCCGGAAAGTGTCGACGGGAAATATGCCGATATATTTAGGTTATAGCGATTGGGGCGGATTTATAGCGGAATTTTGAGGCCAAATACAGGACGAAAAAGTGACTTTTTGAGTAGTTTCAGTCAAGTACTCGGAAGGGGGTAAAGTTCAAACACAAAGCCGAAAGACGGCAGAAAAATATTTTTTCAAATGTCCCATTAAAACCCAATAAGCTAAGTTGAATTATAGTTGAATTATTGAGTAATTTTTACCCCAAAAATAAAAAATCAAAAATGGCTGAAAACCTTACCAAATAAAAAACTCCATAGCGTTGGCAATTATAGAACATTTGTGAGAGCATTGGTTGCATAGTTAAGCGCAACAGGTGAAGATGTAATAACATTGTAAATTTATATAAAAATTTTTTACATGTTTAAGAAAAAAAGAAAGAGGGAGAAGAAAAAATTTTTGTTTTTAATTAACAAAAATGTATTTAATTACAACGCGACTTTAATTGTCGCATTTTTTAATGCATTTAATACAATATACATTAAAACGCTATAACACATACAAGCATTGATGCTTAAACTTATTTAAATATTAAGATACTTGCAAACACTTAAACATTACGATTAATATTGGCTGTACATTTGAAATATATTTGAAACACTATAATTTTTGGATAAAATGATACTATGGGTATAGATAACTTATTAATTACAAGAGAAAATTTAGTAAGCAATTTTAACTTTGACAGATTAATTAGTTTGGAAGAAGTTGCATCATTATACAATAAGCTTGAATATATAATTATTAACAGCAAAGAGTTACAACAATTTATAGCAGATAAACAGTATTTATATACACAAGCAATAAGCAGAAGGTCACAAGAAATTGAAAACTTTGTTAATGGACTGACTGTTTTGTCAGATATATATAACAAACCATTTAAAGAAGACACTTTTTATAACTTGGATTTTTTTGCATACATTATATCAGATTTTCAAGTTAATGCAGGTATAGATAGAAATTATAGAAAGTACAATGACTTGTTTGATTACATTATGTACTTAATAACAGATGTAATAAACAGTTATAAAAATGAAGAAGACTGGGCTTTACTTATAAAACAAACAAAACATACAATAAACATAAAGCACTCAGAATATATTGACGGTTGTAATTTATTTATGCAAAATACAGCTAAAATATTAAACACATTGCAGAATTTATATGATTACAATGCATATAATATAAACAAAAATAAACTATATTTAGTAAGTGGAACTACACTGTCATTATTTTTATTACCACTGAAAAAGATGGTACAGGATTTATTAGAGCATACAGACTCAATTATAAAGAATGATAATAGTTATATAGATACGAAAATAAACATTTTTGCAGATAGACAACAGTGGAACGGTACAGTCCGAGAAGTTTTTATTTGTAGATGTTTACATTTAGACTGGTCAAATGACAAAGTCGCAGACAATTTAGGATTAAGTGTTGCATCAATAGAAAAAGCAACTGTAACAATACGTGGTGCTTTATTATCATATTTAGATTTATCAGAAGACGAAAAGCGAAGATTAACAAGCATATTAAAAATATTTTTGAGTAAGTAATTAATTAAAGCAAAATTTGTATGGATAAAATAAGGATAATTATTAGTTAGCCTTATTTTTTTTGCTTTGAGAAATTATATCATTTTTTCACAAAACAAGGAAAGGAAAAATGATGGAAACAAAAAATTTATTTACTCAGTACGAAGTCATTACAGATGAAATAGCAGAAGACATTGAAAGGCACTTAAAGGGCTTTTTTGTACTGCTACTTGAATGGGGCAAAGACAAGGAGGAAATTTAGATGAATCAAATTGATAAGTTTACTGGGTTTTTACCAGAGGGAAGATACACATTAAAAGGTTATAGGTATGATAAACATGCCACAGTCAAAATAGGTCATTATTGCGGTGAATGTGGAGTTTGGGTTACATGCAGCGGTAGAGAAGTCGCTGAATACGATTCACTTGAAGCTATTATCATGGATAAAATGCCAAATTTAGTTGAAAGATTAGCAGAAAACAAAGGTTTAATAGTAACAGCAGATACACTTTTGGACATGGCTGTTGCTTGTATTGATTGCAAAATCGATGTAGCAGTTAGCGACAAACCAGCAATGCTGTCATTTTTACGTGAACTGGCATACCAAAACACATCAAAGACAGAAGTAATAAGTTATTATAACCAACTGGGTTTTGAAAACTCAATACTAATTAAACCAAGCTGTAAAACAGTGAAGGACTCACTGCTAGTTTACAGCAAGGTAGATGAAATCATTGCAAATAAGACAGAGAATGAGGATTATTACAACAACTTCTCACGTAAATTTTTGAATGATAACGCACATTTATTGAGGTTTGAAAGGCGTTTGCAAAAGTCAAAGTGGGTAAAAAGGGCATTTCATTTGGAAGACAAACATGGAATGGCAACACTAAGGGATGTTTTAGAGAGCCCGTATAACGTGGTAGGTGAAAAAGTAAGGCAGGTATTCAAAATAGAGGAGCAAGGATATGAAAAAGGCAGTCAGTAAGTACATTAAAGCCCGCGGGCGCGAGGTAATATTGCAAGAATGTGGTTATAACTTGCGCGCGGTAAAAAATCATTTAAAACGGCACTGCACAAGCAGTAACTGGAATAGCGTAATATCAAATTTTAAACAAGACTTGAAAGACAATAGGCTCTTTGACAAGGCGCTTATGAATGAGTTTTTAGACATAGTAAAAAAATATTTTGGAGGGTTAAAAAATGGGAAGTAGTAGCTTTTTCGGCAGGTTAAGAAGATATGGTTATTTAATGTTATCGTATTCGCTGGCTAAAAGGTTAGGATTGTTGACAGCAGTTGTATTAGAACGTATTTTAACGGAATATCAGCACTCGATAAGTAATGATTTAAATGTAAAGGGGTGGTTCGTTATCAATTACGTTGAAATCGGATATCACTTGAATTTAGACACAGATGAGATTGAAGAAGCCATAGAAGCTTTAACTTCATACGGTTTGATAGAATTGAAAGAATACAATGAATTATTATTAGCTCAGGTGCAAAAAGAAACGCTTGTTAATTTTGTAATAACGGCAGAAATTAATTACGATTTCAAATTGTGGGATTATTTGTTAGCACCAATGCAGGAGCAGATTTTAAGCATTGAGTATGAAATACAAAAAGATAACATTTAAGACACTTTGTTGGTTGATTGTATACCGCCTGTCTCTCCTGATAGGCGGTTTTCTTTGTGAATTAATATATAAGTTGATAAATACTTAATACCTAATAAAATGACTGTCTAATACAACTATTTGAAGATATTCATAACAGTTAATCTGAGCAAAGGAACAATTTCGTGCTAGTAATAGTGACTAGTATACAACCAACATATTCTGCGATATAATACTAACATATTTAGGAGGTATGATAATTGAAAAATGATGTTGTCGTAGCTGAGGAATTATTTTTTGCGTACCAAGGAGCAAGAGAGGGACATTGTGATAATAATGTAAATTCAATAAAACGAGCAATAAGTGAATTTAATTCTCATCAGAAAACTATAAAAGCAATAACTTGGGAAGATTTAAAACAAAGCGGTAGTTTTATAGATAGAGATATTTTAAATCACATTAACACTTGTAAGTTTTTTGCTTGTGATTTAACAACATTAAATCATAATGTATTGTTTGAACTAGGTTATGCGATTGCTAAAAATAAGAATATTTTTATATTTTTAAATGAAGATATTGATAAAGCAAAAGATAATTATTGTAATTTCTTTCTTAAAAATATAAAATATACCCCATTCAAGAACTTCAAAGAAATTCATACTGCTATACAGAATAAAGAATACAGCAATGAACATATTAAAAAAGTTATACCTTTAGAAAAGATTGAAGAAGAGAATGATATATTTTTCTTAGAAAATGATTGTGAAACACAAGCTTCACTAGATTTAAATGACTTTATTAACTCTTTAACATCGAATAAAGAATCAAAATTAAAAGTCAAGTTTAATGACCCATATGAAGTTGATTATCAACCTTTTAGTTACTATGTTCAAAATATACAAAAAGCAAAATGTATCATATTTCATATGTTATCAAATAATTATGACAATGCATATACGGAAAATGGAAAAAATTCTTTTCTTGCAGGTATAGCATGCGGATTAAATAAAAATGTTCTACTAATAGCACCTGCAAAATTTAGAAGTCCATTGGATTATGATGCAATACTAATTGATTATACATCTAGTGAAGACTGTATAGCGAAAGTAAATCATTGGTTGGGAACACATTGTATAGAAGAACAACCGTCACAAAGTTATAAACCAACTGATTCTATTCAAGAAACGTCTGACATAAGTATTCTAAAAATAGCACTAGAATGTACGGCGGAAAATGAAAAAGAAGATTTAATTAATTATTTCGTTTCTACAAATGCATATGAAAAAGCAATTAATAATAAGTCAAAATTATTGCTTGTTGGAAGAAAAGGTGCAGGCAAAACTGCAATATATTACAAATTGCTTGAAGATTTGTCAGAAGATAATTTAAATTACAATATAAATCTAAAACCCGCCTCTTTGGAATTATTGGAAAACATAGATTTATCAGAATTGTTTAAATCAGAAAGTTCAAAGAAAACTTTTTTCTATACTGTTTGGAAAACTGTTATATATTCAAAGTTAGTACAAGTTGTAAAAACTAGAATTTACGAAAAACAAGAAAATAAAAAATCTATAGAGGAATGCGAATATAATATTCTTGATTTTTGTGTCAAGAATGGCAGTTTAATAAAACAAAATTTCTATGGAATCGTTAAAGAACTTTGTGAAAAAAGTTCTTCAGAGTCTATTGATACCCCTAAAATATTGGAAGGATTGTACAAAAATTATCTAAGTCCACTTACCAAACTATTAAAGCAGTATTTTGAAGACAAACGATATATAAAATTAAATATTTTGTCAGATAACCTAGACAAATCTTGGAATCCAAATAGCAATTTGGAATTGCAAAGTAATATGATTTTAACATTGCTTGAAATCGATTCTCAAATAAAAAACGAACTTATAAATGACAAAAAAGATAATATTACTGTAATGAATTATATATTTCTAAGGGAAGATATCTATAATTACATATCAAAAGAAGCAAATGAACCAGACAAATTAAAAACTATTTCGTACAAGATAAACTGGGAAGATTCTCCTGTAAAACTAAAAGAACTTGTAGAGTTAAAACTTAATCACATACTAAATCACTATAGCAACGAGGACTATACAAAAATTTGGGACGAATTATTTGATAGTCATTTTAAAGGTAAAGTTTTTGAAACAATTAAAAAAATTATAGTTTTGAGACCTAGAGATATAATATATTTTATCCAAGCTTTATTTGAATCTGCTGCAAATAACAATCGAGCAAAGGTCACTGAAGATGATTTTGAATACGCAATAAGTCAATATACTGAGTTCTTGAATGGTAATTTAATCGCGGAAATGAAAGCAGAATATCGAGATATTGCCGAAATATTAAGCATATTCCAAAAATATCAAACTATAAGTTATAAAGATTACATTAGACAACTTGAAGGAGAATTTAATTATAACGACGAGGAAATCAAATCATTGACAAAAGCATTATTCAAGAACAGTTATTTAACCGCAATAAATAAATCTATTAACGAAGTATACGTCAATTACGAAGAAATGGAACGAGGTTTAGGTAAGAAACGATTTTGGTTTTTTAAGCCAAATGTATTACTTTTTGTTAATAGTCAATATAAAAATACATCAAGAATTAAACATCTTTACAGAATGTTAAAATAGTTCTTATATAAATTCAATTCTGTGCTGATTGTCAGTACTGACAGAGTAATTTCATGAACGAATGTATATATTTTTACACTCGAAGTCAATTTATGTTGATTAAATCAGCAGGTATGAGATACTTGTTTAATTTTGTTATTAAGAAAATTGAAATAACGCTAAAAATAAAAAATTATTAAGAGTGCCAAGATAATTGAAATTGCATGATTAGAGCAAGGGTACTTAAATTAATTATTTTCGGTTGATTTAGGTAAATTACATATTTCAAGACATTTTTGAGTATGTTTTAATGCTTCAAGATAACAAAGTCGTTCTTTGTCAGTTTTAGCAGAATTAAGAATATTTACAGACTGTATAAAAATTTTATTGGGTGGGATATTTATATCAAGATTACTATCAGCAATTAATTCGGAAAAGTTAAAATCAAAAAATTTTTCAAGGTCCTTTGCAATTTTTAATGACGGCAAACTTTTACCAGTTTCAATACGTGATAACCGCTTGTTATCAATACCGATTGTTTCAGACAACTGTTCTTGCGTTAGTCCTTTCAATAATCGTAACTCTTTAATTTTAGCACCTACAATGAGAGCTTCATTATTTTTATTTGCGTTTGGCATACAATATCCCTCCTAATTATTGTGAATTAAATTGTTCGGGTTATACATACCAAAAATGAGAATGTTTTATACTAATATTCTCAATTATTGAGAATTAATTAAATTTATGTTACTATTGCTTCGGAAGTAATTAAAAGGAGTTTATTATGTCGGATGAAAAGATTAAATGTCCAAAATGTGGTGGAGAAAATAATGCAAGTGATAGTTTTTGTGCAGAATGCGGTAAAAATTTGAATGTAAAAGTACAAGAAAACATTGTACTAAAAGGTGTAAAAACTTTTTTTGTTTCCATAGGTGAGCTTATATCATTTATAATATGCGCAACTGTCGTATCAGCAGTTTTTGTAGTTGCATTTTCAGAAATGTCTCTTGGAGTTTGTATAAGCATAGTTGCAGGTCTTATTGTCACAGCAGTTATAAGAAACACTGCACAAATGAACAGTCTTGAAAAGAAAATGTTAGAAATAGAAAAACAACTGCAAAATAAGGAGTAATCTATGAATTGTCCAAAATGTGGAAGTCAAATAAATAACGGACAAAAATTTTGTCCTAATTGTGGCGCAAGTTTAAGCACTGAAAAAAGTAGTTTTGCAAAATTTTTCAACACATCACATCCATTGTTTTATCCAATTATTGGCGGAGTGTGTGTCTTTGCATTAGTACTAGCAGGTTTTGGTTATACAGTAAAAAATCAAGGTGAAAGTCAGCAAATTGCAGAAGTTGCAGAAAACGTAGAAGAAACATCAAATAGTAATGTTACAACTGATGAACATGTTGTTAAAAGGAAAAACTGTGTGTATGAAACATCTAATGGGGTGTGCTTCACTACTCATGTATTTCAAGTTAATCCAATACAAGTTGCTGAAAGAATTTGGAATCCACCGAATAATGTTTTAGATGTTTATGACCATTGGCTAGGAGCAAAAGACGCATGCGAAACAAAAGGATATAAATTGCCAAGTGATAGCGATTTAAGGTCATTGTTTTCTGACTTTATGGGTGTAGAAGTAAAGAGTGGCTTGAATATTAATACTACTAAGTTTATTAATACTACAGATATACCAAATAATTATGATGTTGCCAAAGCTATTGCACCAAATGGTTTTTCTACTGATTATCAAAATAATGCTATGTGGAACAGTGTGACATTGTGGGAAGATACGCAATTTGACAATAATAGAGCATATATAAGAAGCAAATATGTAGATAGTTTCGTGGGTGTTGATAAAACCTCTCAAGATGTATCAAATATGCGCCTTGATAGAGATACAATATCATATGCTATATGTGTATATGACCCAAATGGTCATCCAAAGTCTTCAATTAGACCAATGTGGGCAAAAAAATTAAAACAGGCAGAAATTCAAAAACAACAAGAAGCAAAACAAAAACATGAAGATGAAATAAGGAAGGCAGAAGATGACTTATTCTAAAATATTTTTAACTATAACATCATTATTTTTATTTTCTTTATCTGTAAAAGCAGAATGGATTGAAATTAATAATATTGACAAAGACATATTACAAAAACGTAATATTAAAGCAATATACTTAGATGATAAAAGTGTTCATAAACAAGATGACAGTCTTTATTTCGCTTTAAGATACTACACAGGAGAATTAAATGATACTGTTATGGTAATACAAAGTAAAGGTAAAGCAGTTGGTATGGTTGAAAAATACACAATGAAAGATTATTCAGACCAAGTATATTACAGTAGTAAAAGTGCAGCTGACGAACTTATCAACAAAGCTCAAGCCCTTACTTCTTCCGGTATATACTCACGTAACGATTTACAGAATTTATCAGCAAATCCTACTAACATTAAACAAAAATATCAACACCCTGCATATACTACACAAACTGCCAAAACATTTAAAGAACCCAAAGAAAATACTCCAATATATGCTGCGAATGAACAGGCATGGAAAATTGCGAATGAAAAGTATTCTGCAACAGGTGTTGTAAAAAATACTGCTAAAGGTTTTGTTAAAGACACTATAAATGATACAAAAGCTAAAGGCATTATCAGAGGACTAACAAACGTATTAAAAGAATTTGACAGTTACTAATGATAATTTTACAATTGACCTATGAAATATAATATCAAATCATTCTTTTCAATAGCTGTATTTTCTGTTGTTATTACTTGTGTATTTTGTTTTATGACAGGATGTAGTAATAAATCTGATATTGATACGCTAACAAAAATTGACTCATATCAGGAGCAATATTTTAAAATAATAAAACGCAACGATATATTTTTAAGAATAGAAAGTTGTGATGAATGTGATAGAGATTCTAAGGAACTTTCAAAGTTATATGATGTTGTCGAAAATCAAATTCACAATAATTATTATTTACAACAATATATACAAATTGAACAAAAATTTGCTTATAATCCAGGTGAAACAACCGTAGAAATGAACGAATTTGAAGATAAACATTACGAAGCTGTTGATAAATTACTAAATGAAACTTACCAAGCCGTAAAGAAAGAAATTTCTGAAGAAGAATTTAAAAAATTAACTTTGAGTGAATTAAAGTGGTTAAAAGAAGTTAAGAATTATCGTAAAGTTTTTGAAGAACAACAATTCGGAACAATAGGGTCACAAATATTTACTAGATATCAAATTAATATGCGCGATTTCAGAACATTATTGTTGATGTTATATTTGCCACAAAATAATGATATTACAGATGAGAAATTATATAATGTCATTTCAATAAGTTCAACTCAATTGGAAAATAAGTCAACTAAACAATTGTTGAATATGTTAATTGAACAAGATTATGGTTTCAATTATATTATTAGTAAGATTAAACCTCAAAGAACAGATAATGTCTTTGAAACTTTTTATGAAAATTTACAAAAGATAATTTCAAAAATTTCTATTGATGATTTGAATGTAACATATGAAGAAGACGGAACTCCGATTATGAGTCCTAGTACAGAAATTATAACATTTAATGATGGGATAAAAATAAATGATAACTATTTGAATAAAAAATATTCAAAATATCTAGGAAATGCTTGGAAAGAATATTTGAATTTGTCTAGTGAAAGTAAAATGCACGATATTAATTCAGGAATGTCTACGAATCCTCTTGAACTTGTTGATGAAATTGTTGCGTGGCAAGCATTTTTAAATAATAATCCTAACTTTATATTAGCTAATAAAATTAAAAAAAATATTAAAACAGAAACGTTAGAAATAATGTATCATAATTATATTTTTGCATATACAGAAGACGGCTCTATGTCAAAAGATGGGCGTAAAGGATATGAAAAATTCTTAAAAAAAGTAAATCAAAATACAGAAGAATATAATGCTGTAAAAAAATGTTATGATGAATTACAAAGCCATGGTTTTCAAGGTACAAAAGAATTTTACAGATTATTATACGAATACGGACAAGATAGTTGGTATAAAGAACTATATGATGAAGTATTAGTGGCTAATTAATATTAAATAAGTAGTATTTCTCTAATAGCCCATAGCGAAGTTTAAAATTTTATTATAACTTTCTAATTGTTGATTTTGTTGCTTAATGCGTTCGATTTGCGCGTTCAAATATTCAATCTGTCTTTGGTGCCTGCTTTTTTCTGTTGTTTTTTGTTGGTCTAATTTGTTTATAGCCCTTAGATACCTGTCATTTTCCTGTTGTTTTTGTTTTTTAATGTCTTCTATTGTCGCCATAATAAAATTTCTCCTTTTACCCCTATCCCTTTATTTTAATAAAATCATTAATAAAAAATGGTCATTTAACTTAGGTAAATCTTTCGTCCAAAACGGCTCGGCAAACCTTTGACAGATGTCTAAAATAAAAATATGGAAGTTCGGTTTTTGATTGATATAAGCGAATTTTAGGCAATTTACAAACGAAAGGAACAAGCACATGGCAACTTTTAGTTATTTGAGGGTCAGCACATTAGAACAGAATACGGAAAAGAACAAACTTGATATTTTAACATTCGCTAATAACAAGAAGTTAGGAAATGTTGAATTTATCGAAGAACAAATAAGCGGTAAGGCAAATTATAGAAAACGATTACTGGGTGCTTTATTAGAAAAAATGCAAACAGGTGATGTATTAATTGTTCCGGAACTATCTAGAATTGCGCGTTCAATTACACAGATATTTGAAGTAATAGAGATAGTTAAAAATAAAGGTATTATTTTATACTCACTTAAAGAAAACTTTTGTAGTAACGATAAATCAATTACATCAACTGTTGCAACAACGATTTTTGCTTTGGTGGCGCAAATAGAACGTGACTTGATAAGTTTAAGGACAAAAGAAGCATTACAAGCTAAAAAACAAAGTGGTGTTAAGTTAGGTCGCCCAAGAGGTAAAGGTAAATCAAAACTGGATGAACACAAAGACGATATACTAAAATTGATAGAATTACATGTTCCGAAAACATTAGTCGCAAAGCAATACGGCACAACGGTTACAAACCTTTACAACTACTTAAAACGCTGCCAAAACGAGGGAAAAGCGTAAATCGTTAGATTTTTTGAAAAATCTAGTATAATAATATACCGATTTTTTACAAAGAAAGGAAAATTTATTATGGAAAATCAAAAAATCAAAGCAGTAGGTTATGCAAGAGTGTCAAGTAAAATGCAGGAAAAGGAAGGGTACTCAATACCTGCGCAGATAAAGTTATTAGAAGACTATGCAGAAAAAAATAATATTACCATTGTTGAAAAATTTGTTGAAGCAGAAACAGCAAAACAATCAGGTCGTAAAGAGTTTAATAATATGCTCAAATTTTTGAATAAGCATAAGAGTGTAACACATATATTAGTAGAAAAAACAGACAGATTGTATCGTAACTTCAAAGATTATGTAACTATTGACGAAAGTGTTTATACAATACACTTAATAAAAGAAGGTAAGATAATATCACCGAATTCATCATCAACTGCAAAACTTGAACACGGATTTAAGGTATTAATAGCAAAAAATTACATTGATAATTTGAAAGAAGAAACACAGAAAGGAAGAACACAAAAAGCAGAAGAAGGCTTTTTTATAGGTCAAGTGCCATATGGATATATGAAACTCAATGATAAGAAAACAACTGTACCACACCCACAAAAATCATTGTTTGTAAAACGTGCATTTGAACTGTATTCAAAAGGTGACATCACGTTAAGAGGTTTACGTCAAAAAATGTATGACGAAGGATACATTTATGCACCAAGTAATGCTAAAGCACCAGTTGCACAGTTAGAATATATGCTTAAAAATGAATGCTATACAGGGATGATTAAACACAATGGAAAACTTATACAAGGTCATCATGAACCACTTGTAAGTAAATATATATTTAGACAAGCACAACAGGCGTTTAAAAAGGATAATAAGCCTGACACAATACAAAAACACATGTTTTTATACAAAGGCTTTTTAAAGTGCGGACAATGCGGTAAAACAATAACATGTGAACTTGTTAAAAAGAAACATATTTACTATCACTGTACAGGTGATTACGGCAAATGTCCGAGTAAGTCGATATATGTAACAGAAGAAGAACTAGATAAACAGTTTAATGAAGCGATAAAGGCTGTTACAATTGATGACAGCTTGGCAGATTACATAAATTCACTACTAGAAGATACATACAAAGATATGAAAATTATTACCAAAGAAAAGTCGGAATATTTAAGACGTGAAATAGGCACAATAAAAACACGTCAAGACAAGTTATTGGATATGTACATGGGCGGAGAAATAAAAAAAGAAGTTTATGAGAAAAAGAACGCAAATTTTGAAAGTCAGTTGGAAAATTTGGAACGTGAATTACGTGTAAATAAGATGAGTGATGAGAAATTTATCAATGAAGGTCAGAAAATTCTCGAACACGTAAAACGGTTGTATAGTCTGTATTTGAAGCAAAACATGGAAGAAAAGCGAAAAATGCTCAAAACCATATTCTCGAACGCATGGTTAGATGGTCGAAACTTACGCTATGAGTACAATAGACCGTTTTGTTACTTTGCAGAAATGGGTAAAAGCAATAAAAAACTCCCCAGGTTGGACTCGAACCAACAGCCTACCGGTTAACAGCCGGTTGCTCCGCCATTGAGCTACTGAGGAATATATTATCTTCTGCATTATTCAATTAACGCATTTGGCTTATTCAATTGTCGTAAGAACTATTCGTTCTTACATATAATATACTATCAAATAAATTTATTTTGTAAAGAGGAAATTTTTAACCAATCTCAGAAAAATTTTTCTTCTCTATGTTTTTGAACATATTATTTGTTGCACTTTCTGTTGAAATCGGGCTCTCTCCTTGGGCGATTCTCAGTTCTGAGTGTGATTTTGCATAATCTGCCCAACTTATTCTGGCAAATGATAGATGCTGTTTGCCAAAATTACTGCTATGACCAACCGGAAGTTCTCTAAAAAATACAAATGTATCAAACTTTTTCGACAACTCTTTTATAAATGGATTTGATTTAAATCTTTCTTTCATTTTTTCAGAAATCATTCTGTCTTCTATATATCTAGCCCCCTGTTCAGATACTTTTACAACATCAACAGGATTTGAATACGTTACTTTTGGACTTTTATTAAATAATACATTTGGCACTCTTGTAAAATATAAACCCTTTGAAGCCGGACTATTGGTATTTATTGACTGAATATGCATAACCATCCTCCTACAACAAATTCTAGCATGATTTGTGCTAAAATAAAAGCATGATAGAAGAATTAGCGCTTAAAAATTACGCACACATAGGTGATGCAGTATGGGAAGTTTTTGTAAGAGATTATGTTATTAGAAAAACTTCTAACTCTAAGCTTTTGCATAAATTAACAACCGATAGAGTTAATGCAACTTTTCAAATGCAAATGCTTGAATTTATATCTGAAGATTTGACAGAGGAAGAAAAAGAACTTGCACGCAGAGGAAGAAATCTCCCCATTCCGATAGGAAGAAAAAGCATTCAACACGATTATCGTCTGGCAACTGCCTTTGAAGTATTGACCGGGTATTGGTACTTGCACGACAAAGAACGACTAAATTATTTTTATAATAAATTCAAAACTCTTGAAGAGTTTAAATAAACTATTTTTGTTTTTTAGAACCAAGCCAACCAAACTTTTCAGACCTTGTTTCCTGCTCCTCTTTTGGAGTATTTATTATAACAAGCACCTCGTCTTCGCCTGACATTTTAAGATTATTTCTTGCAATTGCTTCCATGCCTGAGACATTTGAAAAGTTTTTAATATTATCTTTAAGCTGGTCATTAAGAGCTAATGCAGAATCTCTGGTCTTTGTTATCTGAATTATTTTTGCTTTATATGACACAATTTTTGATACATTCAACACTGCACTTATTGTAATTTGAACCAAGCACAAAAGTAGTATTACAGTCAAAAAGGAATAATAAAAGCCATTACCTATAGACGACGGTCTGCTTTTTTTAGACTTATCATCTATCATTTCTCTATTTACAACTTTTTTTGTTTTTTTATTTTTATTAAACATAATTTAATTTTTATAATTTAAATCCCGTAGAAAAACTTACAGCCCCTGATTTATTACCGTTAGCGTAATAAGATTGAGCCACACCCAGCTCGAATTTTAAAGAATCAGCATATTTTTTTAGCGCAGGTGTATAAACTATAGTCAGCTCATTCTTGTTTTTTTGAGATTGAACATAGTTAGAAAAGGTATTTTTAAGTGTAAGTTTATCTGTAATATGCCATTCCGGAGTAACTTTTAGAGAACTCCATTGGCTATCTTCAAGCTCTCTGTTTGCAGATTGTCTTACAGAAGTTTCAAAAGAAAAATACTTTGGACTGTCATACCTCAAAAAAAAAGCAGCTGTTGATTCAACTTGAGCATAGGAAAGCTCTTCTGCGAACTTGGAACCGTAACTAAAACCGCCTCGGTGAGCAGTAACATTGGTACTAAGCGGCAAAATATCACCAAGGGTACCACGGTTGACCATTGTTCGGGCTAATGCGCTTCTGGTTGTATTCGTGTTTGAAGTTATATTTAGGACTCTCACCGGCAGAGTCAACGCCAGCTGGGGGATGTTCACCTCGGGTTTCTCTATATTTGAGTCCAAATAAATTGTTTCGATGAGGTTGTCATCATATTCGACCTGTCCGTTAATCTTATACGTTTCTTTGACCTGTTCCTCAGCCGGTGTGATTTGCAGGTTAAGTAATAATATAAGCGATATTAAAAATAATACTCTTTTGAACATACTTTAATTGTAGTTTAAAGAAAACATAAATTCAAATCATGAATTTTTGTTAAAGAAGTAAATATATTTTAATTTTTTTTAATTTACGCAATACAAATTTTTAGAACTACACACACAGGGAATTAGAAAAATTTTCTTTTAGGTTTTAATTTTATTGTTTTAAAAAAGGAGATATTTATGAAAAAAAGTTTGTTTATTATCATGTTAAGTTTTTTTCTTACGGGGGGCTATGCTATGGCAGAAAATTCGATTGCTGTTGTCGACTTACAGAAAGTAGTGAGCAATTCCGCTCAGGTTAAGCAGTTAAAAGCTGAACATTCCAAGAAAATGGAAGAGCTTAATAAGATTATAGTTAACGCAAGAGGTGAAGTTGCAAACGAAACTGATACAAATAAAATAATCAAAATAGAAGAAAAATACACTAATGAATTCAACACAAAAAAATCTTTGTTAGAAAAAGATTATAATAGCCGCCTTGCTGCTATAGAAAAAAATATTAAAGACGAAATCTCAAAAAAAGCAAAAAAAGATAACTATGATTATGTTTTTGCAAAAAGCGTGCTACTTTACGGCGGCAAAGATATTACTGATGAAATACATGTAAAATAACCAATGTCATAATCATATAAAGGACGAAATGTAAGAGGGTAGGCACTTTATAATAAGCTTACTCTCTTATATATTGCGACATGAAATTGACATTAATTTGGCGATATATTATCATAAAATCAGCAACTTTATCTGTTTTGGGAGTTATCAAAGTAAAAATTTATGAGAGAGATTAAAGTATCTATTATTGTACCTGTATATAACAGTGAAAAGTACTTAGAAGATTGTTTAAACAGTCTATTTAACCAATCACTGAAAGATATAGAAATTATTTGTGTCAACAACGGTTCAACCGATAGTTCATTAAAAATACTAAACAGATATAAAAATTCAGATGATAGATTTATAGTAATTTCTCAAGAAAACAAAGGTGTTTCAGATGCAAGAAATATCGGAATAAAGAATGCAAAAGGAGAATATATAACTTTTCTTGATTCAGATGATTGGTTGGATGTTGAGGCATGTGAAAAGCTATACAACACAGCTAAATCAAAAAAATCTGATATACTTTTATTTTCGCATTACAGATACTCAAAGAATTCTGTTGTTGAAGACGACAGGTTATTGTACTTATCAAAAATGCTTAACGGAGAAAATACAACTTTTGACAAAGATTATGAAAGTATTTTATCTTCACCGCTCGGGTTATGCGGAAAATTTTATCTTACCTCATTAATAAAAAATAATTCCGTATGCTTTCCGACTAATATAAATTTTGGTGAAGACAGGGTATTTTTTATAAATGCCTGCATTAATTCTAAAGCTATTAATGCAATCAATTCACCATTTTATTACTACAGAATTAACACGGAAAACAGCCTTTCAAAAAACAGTCAAAATTCCTTGCCGCATTCTTTTAAAGCGGATGAACTTATAAGAAATTTAATAATATCAGCTGATAAACTCAGCAATAAAGAAAAAATTTACGAAACATACTGGGAAATTTCGGCAATATCACTTCTATTACTCTGGAATAACTGTTACAACAGCATATCAAAAAAAGAAAATCTCAAATACTTAAAAATGCTGAAAAAAGAAGCTCTAAATAAGAATAAAAGCGACGGTTACAAGTTAATTTGCAAAGCAGTTTGGGAATATAAAACATTATTCATACGAAAACTTTTAGAACCGATAATAGAGTTGGAATTCAGAAAAAACCGATTTGTTCTTTACTTGTTCAACAGACAGGTAATAAATTTAAATTCAGGAAAAATTTTTAAGATGATATTAAACTTTCAATACTCATTTTTACTCCGTAAACTTAGAAAAGAAGTAAAAAAGAGAAAAATAAAAGTTGCTTTTTGGTATTATGAACCTGAAAAATGGAGTTCTATAGAAAGTTTGTACAGAGAGTTTGAAAAATCAGAACATTTTGAACCAATTGTATATTTATCAGGTTTCAATAAAGGTTTTGAATATATAACACAACAAGGATTATTAGAAAAAAATACAAAATTTTTAGATAATTTGAAGGTAAACTATAAAATTTTATATGATACTAAAAAAAATGAACTTTTACCGATAGAAGACTTTAAAGCGGATATTATCTTTTATCAACTGCCATGGGCAATTCCAAAAAATCAGGGAGTAGTAAATGCGGCAAAATTTGCACTTACCTGTTACGTTCCGTACTGCTATTATTCGCTCAAAAGTAATGTGAACTATATGACTGATTTTCACGGCATTTTGTGGAAATATTTTGTGGAAACAGATTACCATAAAGAGGAATATGAAAAAGATTATGGAGCAACAAACTGCGAAGCATTAGGCTCTGTAAAACTTGATAATTACAGATTAATAAATCCTAAACAGGCAGAAAAGAATTGGAAAACAAGCAAAAAAAGAATAATTTATGCTCCGCATCACTCTATAGAAGCAAGTAATTTTCATAACATGGCAACTTTTTTAAAGAACGGAGAGTTCATACTGAAGCTTGCAAAAAAATATCAAGATAAAACGGAATGGATATTCAGACCACACTTTGTACTTCGAGACAGGCTGCTTAAGTACGGATTGAAAACTCAGCAAGAGATAGATGACTATTACAAACAATGGGAAAATTTAGGAAAAATATCAAGCTCAGAAGATAATTATTACGAGCAATTTATAACCTCTGATTGTCTTATAACCGATTGTATCTCATTTTTATCGGAATATTTGCCTGCAAACAAGCCGGTTTTACATTTGCGCAGTGATAATCAGGCGCAGCCTTTTAACGACTTGCTGCAAAAGATTACCGAAGGATATTATCAAATTTATGATAATGAAACATTGGAAACAATATTTTTAGAAGTTATCATTAACGGGAATGATTATTTGAAAGATAAAAGAACTCAAAACTTGGAACTTTTAAAGATTGATAAAGAAAAAACTACCGCTGAAAAAATTATTGAATATTTGGAAAAAGAACTGGGTGTAAAAGGATAATAATGGACTTTAGAGAATATTTGGAAAAATATGATGCACAAGCAAAAATAAATACTTTGGCAAAAAGATACAAAAATAAAAAGATTGCTATATACGGAGCAGGGCAATTTGCGCAGGAAATCTTTGAAAACTATGATGTTTCTGAATTGAATATAGTTGCTGTCGCAGATAAAAAGTTTGAAAATCCGTCAAAAAGAAAGTTTTTAGAATACAATTGCATACCCCCTGAAGAACTTGGAACTATAAAATGTGATGTGATTTTAATCGCAAATTTTGACTATGATTTCTTTATTTCTCTATTGGATAATCAAATTTTATATATGCAGCCAAACAGTAATATAGAGGTAAGACCACTGATAAAATTGACATTTAAAGATTTATTCCTAAAAAAATAAAATAAAAGCGCAAAAAATTTTTTGTTTAGGTTTTTAGATAAAAAAGTAAAATTTTTATAAATTATATACTTTTTTATATTCTCTTATGTTATAATAATGTCATAAAATGAATACAAGGAGCAAAAATTATGAATAAAAAACTAATTATTTCACTAGGTTTGATGACTGCAATAACTTTATCAACAGTTTCAGTAATGGCAGAATCGACAATCTACACTGACAGCATCGGCAGAATGCACTTTTTAGGCAGAGATGCAGCAAATAATAAAAATGCAGGATACAACTATTCAAATTCTGCACAACAAGATTTAACAAGAAAATTGTATGATGAAACATCAGACGGTGTTGTAAATGATACAAGCTATGACCAACATCCCGTAAAAAATTATGAAAACACATTCCCTGATTCAAGATTTGGTACTACAAAGTACTGGAGAACCAAATTCTCTAACGGCGCAGAAAATGCAGCAGTTGAAGCAAAAGGTTTCAAAGGCTCCGCAACAGCAACAAAGGGTAAAACTGATTATTCTTCGGTAAATGCTTATGGTTCAACATTCATCGAAAATAAAGTAAATGAAGCAAACCAAGCGGCAGAAAAAACAACAAAAAAACATTGGTGGAATAAAAAATAATTAGATAGAATAAAAAAACACGCAAGGACGTTTGTTCTTGCGTGTTTTTTTTATTTGAAGTATTATTGATTTATATTCCCGGATCGTCTAGCGGCAGGACTGAAGATTCTGGCTCTTCCAACGGTGGTTCGAATCCATCTCCGGGAGTTTGTTGTGTGTATATTTGTTGTTACAGAGTGATGGATAAGAACCACCAAGGACAGTAGTCCTTTTGGTTCGAGCGAGGAGTGAGCAGAGTGCGGAGGATTTTTGCAAAAAGAATGTTAATTCTTTGCAGCAAAATCCGAAGACACGTTTAATG
>CACYKP010000025.1:19140-27218 GCA_902775025.1 uncultured bacterium
TCCGGGAGTTTGTTGTGTGTATATTTGTTGTTACAGAGTGATGGATGAGAACCACCAAGGACGGTAGTCCTTTTGGTTCGAGCGAGGAGTGAGCAGAGTTTGTAAGTCGGGGTAGAAACACCAACCTATAGGCTGTACAAAAGAAAGTGCGAAACCTCGCACCTTACTAATAAACTTTTTCTCTGGTTAAAATCAATTTTTTTTACTGACTATTTAACAAAAAAGCTTGCATTTACATTTGCGTAAACCTTAATTACACCGCTTGAGATTGAAGTAGAAGTCCCTGCAGCCTCCATACTATCTGCAGTTGCTGCCAACATATTTTTGGCCATATAGAGTCTTGGTGCAGTATAATTTGCATTTTCTGAGCAGCTTATATCCATCGAACGAATTCCGTCTAAGGCGGAACCTGAACTTTTAGCTGCTATATTTGCTCTTGTGGTTGCCTTTTTGGTTGCAATTTCTATCAAAGAATTACATTGTGATTCATATTTAGAAACAGAAAAGTTTAATGAATCAACATTTGTTGCTCCTGCTTCGGTTGCTTTATCTATCATTGAACCTATTTTATCTAAGGATTTTGTATGCACAATTATTCTGTTATTAACTTCATAACGATCAAACTTTCTCTTATTGTTGTCATAAGTATAAATCGGAGAGGCATTATAGTTTGAAGTCTTTATATAATCACCGTTTGAAGAATTTATTAATTCTTTCATAATATTGTAAATCTTTTCGGATATATCCTTATTCATCAAGGAAGCTTTTTGCATCGACTTTGTATCAGTTGTTTTCACGGCAAATGATATTTCAGCAACATCCGGTGCCACTTCTGTATTAGCAGAAGTTGATATTGAAATATATCCTCTTTCTTTTTCATTACCTTGTGTAACTGCATTTGTTGTCATTATGCTTCCTGCTAATATTGATAAGACTGCTATTGCTAATAAATATTTTTTCATAAACTACTCCTTATTATTTTCCTTTTCGTTATTTTCTTCTTCTGGTACGGTTCCTAAATTATCCGTAACACCGTCCTTATGCTGCTTTTTCAATTCTTTAAGCTGCTGCTTTCTTTCTCTGATTTTCAAAAGCGTTTCCATATCCATTTGGTGAATTTTTCTTCTATATTCGACCAATTCTTTTTGTTTTTCAAGTTTTTTGTCAGCTTTTTCAATTTTTTCTTTAGATTTAATTTCTTTTTTAGCCTGTTTTGCCTCAAACTCAAGTTCGGATATTGATTTTACTTCATGTTGTTCTGCAAGTCTGTACCCTACAATAGAAACAGGCATACTTGCGCCGGTCAAATCTTCGAGTTTTGCAGATGTGTTGTTAACATCTATACTCCAAGTTCCCAAAAATTTTGGTGCACTTCCTGTATAAGCATAAGCACTTACAAGAACTCTGTTATCATTATTAGCATCAAACCCCAATGGGTAAATATCCCAGCGATGTTCCGATAAATCTATTTTTTCATTCTTTTGCCAATAATGTATTATTGCCTCTCTTAAAACGGATAAATTTTTTCCTGATTTTGTCCCAAAATCATACACCCACAAATCCGTTTTCCAAATTCCGTCGTGTTTATATCCTATTTTTTCTTTCACTACAAGTTTTGAATTATCTTTTGAAAAATCTATAGGAGTAAGCGTTCTGAAAACAAATTTTGTATTAATGTCTTTACTTGTAGATAAAAGAGGTTTTGGCTCTTTGTTTAAAATATTTGCTTTTTCAACTCTTTCTTCTTTAGTTAATGCCGTATCAAGTTTAATCAAGAATAAATCACAACTTACGCAATCAGCTTCTGCATAATAATAAACCGCAGGATAAACAAGTTTAGTATAATCACCTGAAATAATTCCTTGAGCATTTATTTGCCTGTCAAATTGAAGCCTTCTCGGCAGAGATAATTCGGGACTTCCGACAGGCTCATTGTATTTGACAAGTTTAAACCTATGTTGAGGGACATAAACATACCTTTTATCTTTTGGCATATCCGGTTTATCTAATATTTCTGCGCTTATTTCTTTTTTAGTAAGAGGTCTTGATTTAACTTCATACTCCTCTATTGTCATATAACCTGATTCAGGCAAACGGCTTTTTTGAAATTTTTCTTTAGTATCATTTTTATCGATTTTATTTTTGTAAATCATTTCAGATACTTGATTGTCTTGCCGCTTTGTAACATTATCCTTAATTTGTGTAAAATGAAGTTTTGCACTCATATACATGCCGGCTAAAGCAGAAAACATTATACTAACCCTTCATTAATTGCCATCACAGTAGCTTGCGTACGAGAAGTAGCACAAAGTTTTTGCAGAATGCTATGAACGTGAGCTTTAGCTGTTGCTTTTGATATTACAAGTTTGTCAGCTATTTGCGGGTTTGTAAGACCTTCAACCATAGCTTCCAAAACATCAAGTTCTCTCTCTGTTAAACCATAGGAATTAGTTTTAGAATTTTTAGCGGGTTCCGGTTCGGATACAATTTGCGATGATGGTTTCTGAAGATTTGAAAACACCATTTTTGCAATATTTGGATCTATCCAGCCTATACCTTCACTTACTGATTTTATAGCAGATATTGTCTGTTCAGGTGTTGCACCCTTCATAATGTAGCCGTCAGCTCCAGCCTTAAACGATTCAAAAACATCATTGGCACTATCACGGGAAGTAAAAATTAAAACCTTTATATCAGGATTAAAGTCCTTAATTCTTTGGGTAGCTTCAATTCCATCAATATTAGGAAGACCTATATCCATTAAAATCACACTAGGGGAAAGTTCTCTGGCTTTCTTTATTCCTTCAATACCGTCAGATGCTTCGGCAAGCAAATTAATATCATCAGCTTTGCTCAAAAGCATTGAAAGCCCCATTCTATATAATTCGTGGTCTTCTACTAATAATACATTTATCATTTCTACCCCCTCACACTTCCCTCTTTCCAAGTACGAGGGTGTGTGAAATTTGTTTTCATTTAGTAACGACTTTTTCTCTCACTACATCAGTTAGCAGGAATGAAAATTCACTTCCTTTGTTTAACACACTCTCAAGCCAAATTTTTCCGCCGTGGGATTCTATAATTTGTCTTGAAAGGTAAAGACCTAAACCGGTACCCGTTGATCGTTTCTTACTTGTTCCTTGAGAGAATCTTTGGAACATATTAGGGATATCCTCTTGCGGAATACCTGAACCGTTATCCGAAACAGAGAATATTAAATCATTTCCTTCTGTCTTTAAGATTATTGTAACTTTTCCGCCTTCTTGGGTATAGTTTATTGCATTACCGCACAAATTACATATTACACGCCTTAATTCTCCTCTATCCGCAAGAATTTCTGTATCCGAAAGCTCCGTATCAATTGAAAAATCTAACTTCTTTGATTGAGCAAGCGGAGAAAGCTCATCATAAACTTGTTTGACAAGATTATATATATTAAAATGAGTTTTTGTAAGAACAAGCTTTTCTGCATCATACTTATAAACCTCTAAAAGAGCATTAACTAAACCCAGCAAATCTTCATTGCTTTTATACATCGTTGATATTAAAAGTTTTTGCTGGTCTGTAAGTTCGCCCAAAGCTCCATCCAAGAAAAACTTAAGAGTTTGTATAGCTGCCAAAAGCGGAGTTCTCAAATCGTGTGTAAGGGTTGCAATAAAATCATCTCTTAATTTGTCCGCCTTCTTTTGTTCGGTAACATCTCTTATAACTCCGACAAAACGTTTATACTCATCATCAGGATTAATTCTTGCAAAACTGACTTCTACAGGGATTTCCGAATTTGTAAACGGATTTTTTATGCAAAAATCTCTGAGAAGCAGTTCACTCTCATCAAGTTTATGCAACTCTTTTGAAATAAAAGTTTTTTTACAGAATAAAAAATCATCAATCGAAGCATTAATAAGTTTTGAATTAATATGTCCAATCATTGTTTCGCAAGCAGGATTAACTTGTTCAATAATACCGTCTTCATTGAGAATTACTATACCGTCAGCACAATAATTAACAATCCCTTCCAACTTTGCATTAGACTGTTTTAAATCAGCAGTACGTTCTTCTACCAATTCTTCCAAATGATGAGAATATTTTTCCAATTCTTTTTTTGCAATTTCTAATTCACTTATTTTTTGTCTTAATTCTGATACTAAATAGCTTCTTTCAATACCGTTTTTGATATTTAATATCAAATCATCATTATCCCAAGGCTTTTCTATATATCTGTATAAACCAACTTCATTAATAGCTTTGATAGCATTTTCTTTGTCAGCGTACCCTGTTAATAAAATTTTACTAACTTCCGGATAAAGTTTTTTAACTTCTGTCAAAAATTCCAAACCGTTCATTTCAGGCATCATAAAGTCAGAGATAACCAAATCCGGTTTGTTTTCTTTTAAAAACTCCAACGCTTCAAGAGGTGAATTAAAAAAATGTCCGTCGCTAAATCCCTCTACTTTTAGCAAAGTTTTAAAAGCAGAAGTAACAACTTTTTCATCATCGACTACAATAATCTTCCCCATATTCATACCCCTATCTTAACCCAAATTCAAATAAGGGGCAAATAATAGGTAAATATAAGCATAATTATTAACATTTTGTAATATAGATTTAAAATTGTTGTGTATAATTATCGACATGATATAATCAAAAAGTATCATCACAAAAAGGAGAGAAAAATGGCAGAAGCAAAATTACTAGCAAGTATTCAAAGAACTGATACAGAACAGTTACAAATATCTATTTCAGAATACAGAGGAAAAAGTTATTTTAATTTAAGAATATTTTACACAACCGATGACGGTGCAACTTGGCTGCCTACAAAAAAAGGCGTAACATTTGCACCTGATCAATTGGATATTTTATCAGAAGCTATAGAAGAAGCTAAAAAAGAATTTATGGAGGAGGGGTAAATATATTTAGCTGGTTGAACAGCATTTGTTAATTGCAAAGTTCAGGAGAACAATTTAAACAATGTCTATTCAAGATGAGTTTATATCAACAGTATCACATGAGATGAGAACTCCATTAACAAGCATCAGGGGGTTCTCTCAAACTTTATTGTCATCATGGGACAGAATTGATGATGAAAACAAAAAGAAATTCATCAAAATTATTGAAGACCAATCCAACAGACTTATTAATCTAGTCGAAAATATTTTAACCGTATCAAAAGCAAATGCCGGAAATATAGTTATGAAAAAAGTTTTTGTAAATGCTTCAATAAATAGCATAATACCGATGTTTAAAGAACAATACAAAAACCATAAAATTATATTTACCCCACAAAAAGACTTACCTCCTGCGAGATTAGATGATGATAAGCTACAACAAATAATGACAAACCTTATTGATAATGGGGGCAAGTACTCAGAAGCCGGCAAAACAGTAACAATCACAACCGAGTCCAAAGGTGATCAAATTATAATAAAAGTAAAGGATGAGGGCGTTGGCATAAAAGAAGAAGATGCCGATAAACTATTTAAAAAATTTAGCCGTATAGAAAATCACCTTACCAGCAAAACCCAAGGAAATGGCTTAGGACTATATATAACAAAACATCTTGTCGAAAGTATGAACGGTCAAATCGACTTTGAAAGTGAAGAAAACAAGGGAACAACTTTTATTGTAACATTCCCTGTCTATAACGAAGAGGAGGCGCTTAAATGCTCTCAAAAATCTTAATCATAGACAAACGAAAAGAACTTTCAACGAAATACAAAAAAAATCTTGAAGATGCCGATACATCTGTTGTTATCACAAATAAACTTAATGATGCACTTCAAGAGATTCAGGAACTTGAACCTGACTTGATAATTGTATCAGATAGCATTGATGAACAATTAAGTATTTTTTGCGAAAAAATAAGAAATCTTACTTGCAACACAAGACCGATAATAATTGCACTATCTAAATCCGCAGACTCTTCTGACAGAATTCTTGTGCTTGATAGCGGTGCAGACGATTTTCTAAGCGAACCCGTAAAAATTGATGAATTTAAAACAAGAATAAAAGCTCATCTTAGACGTGATATTGAATTAAATTTAGATACAAAAACACTTTTACCAAACAAAAAAATAGTGGAAAAAAGTTTGAAACGAATTCTGCACTCTGAGTCTCAGCAATCTGTTTTGATAATAGGAATAGAAAATCTTGATAATTACAGAAGCGTATATTCGGATGTTGCCTCAGATAAGCTTGTTCAAACATTTGTCGCAATAACTCGTTCTGCACTTGAACCTGATGATTTTTTAGGACAACTCAATGACACAAACTTTATTATTATTACGAATCCTTATAGGGCAGAAAAATTATCAGCATTTTTGACTTTTGCATTTGATACGGTAGCACCAAAATTTTACTCCGAACAAGATGCAAAACGAGGCTATATGCTCTTAAAAAGCGATAGACTTGCCGGAATGAGAGCGAATTTTGTATCAGTACAAATTGGCGGCATTCTGGGTAATTATGAACATATATCATCTGCAGAGGCATTGATAGAACGTTTGTATTCCATCAAAAAACTTGCTAAAACTCCAAGCGGTTCAAATTATGTAATCGACAGAATGAGATTGACCGGAGATAATTCTAATAATCTTACATCAATAGCTAATCATATTTTTATTAAAGAACCTGATGAAGCACTTGCTCTTCTTTTAAGAACAACACTTGAACTTCAGGGATATGATGTTACGGATATTTTAGATATGGAAAATCCAGCGCAACCGGCTATTCTTATTATTGATAGCGGAGACAAGCTTGAAGAGCTTGGGCTTTGCAAAAAAATAAGACAAAACCCAAATTTTGTTAATTCGAAAATAATCGTTACCACTACGATGCATGACAAAACCGCAATTCTTAATTCCGGCGCTGATTTATATTTACCGAAACCCTATGAAATTACGGATTTAATTCAATGGATTGAATATCTAAGAAAAAACTTTATTTAATCTTAAATGTGCGTAAAATATTTTGTACCACAGCCTTGTGATAAGGTAATTTTTCCATGACATTATATTGTGATGTATGCTTAAAACCTTCTTTTTCAAACAATTTATCAATACCGTATGATATATCAAAACAGCCTAAAACAATCGCAGATGAGGCATCAAGTTGTTTTGATATTTGTTTTACCAAGTTATATTCTTCACCGTTAGCCAAATAAGGAAAAACGTTTTTACAGAATAGAACCGTATTATTGGAAGGTATTTTAAACATATCTTTTAACATATCGGATTGTTCGAAAATGACTTTTGATTCAATATTATCATTTGATACGAACCAAACGGGAACTCCATAATTATCTGTCAAAACTCGGAAATAATTTTTATATTTATCTTCAACATTATTTTCAAGAAAATCCAACTCTGTTTTATGAATGCTAAATATACCTTTTTTAGCACTATCAATATTATCCTCATCTATATCAAAAGCTCTTATAGGAAAAAATTTTTCTGCATCTTTGCCCAATTGTAAATCAAGAAGCATTGCTAAAGAATACGGTTCTTCTCCTGTTGAACAAGCAAAATCAATGATGTTAACTTTTTGAGTATTTTTATATTTAGTATTTAAATAATTAACAAAATCTTTCCAATTTAAATCTGAACGAAAAAAACATGTATTTGTATTGTATTTAAGTGAAAAGTTGTCATTATACACAGTACGAAAACTTGACTTAAATGTCGTATCTTTACGTTTATGTTTATATAAAAAATCTTGTTTATTTAGTGATATTTTTTCTACATGCATATAATAACTAAAACCGGAAAAAATTAAATTTGCTATCTATAGAAACAACATTACTTGCAATTTAAAATTGATGTGATATCTTTGAATTGTAGGTTCAAAGCAAAATCTATATTGACAATTAAATAAAATATATGCGTCCGTAGCTCAGCTGGATAGAGCATCTGCCTTCTAAGCAGAGGGTCGCGCGTTCGAATCGCGCCGGGCGTAAATTTTTCAAAACTTGAAAACTAAATAAAATTACTGTCGGGATGTAGCGCAGCTTGACTCTGCCGAAGAAAAAGCCGAACCGTTGAGGGTTTTTCTGAGAGGTAGGAGTTCGCTCGCCGACAAAAATT
>CACYKP010000025.1:27252-44933 GCA_902775025.1 uncultured bacterium
TTGAGGGTTTTTCTGAGAGGTAGGAGTTCGCTCGCCGACAAAAATTGAAAATTGAATAGAATATATATTACGGGATGTAGCGCAGCTTGACTCTGCCGAAGAAAAAGCCGAACCATTGAGGGTTTTTCTGAGAGGTAGCACTTCGCTAAATACCAAACTTGAAAATTTAATAAATAATTATCGGGATGTAGCGCAGCTTGGTAGCGCACTTCGCTTGGGACGAAGGGGTCGCACGTTCGAATCGTGTCATCCCGACCATTTAGAAAAGAACTTATCGTAGGATAAGTTCTTTTTTATTACAAATGTTATTATCAGGTGGAACCTGACCTACATAACTCTTTTTTTATTGAATAGCTTGCACATTCGCTTTAAAGACGTTGCTGTCGGAGGTTCGAATCGTGTCATCCCGACCATTTATAAAAAAGAACTAATCACAAGATAGGTTCTTTTTTATTTTATATGGTATAATAGCAGTAAATGAATATTATTGAATTAAGGAAAGAGTTATATGGAAATTAATTTAAGAAAATTGAACGGAAGTTTATACGTTAAGGCAGAAGGTAAACTTGATATTGATAGTGCTGCAGAGTTTGGCACTACAATAAAAGATGCTCTTGATGATATGAATGAACTTGTTTTGGATTTTGCAGGGATTACTTATATTGCAAGTATCGGTTTAAGAGTTCTCTTAGAGTTTTACCAACAAATGAGTAAGCAAGGCTCTATTAAGATTATTAATGTTCAGGAACCTGTGCTTAATGTTTTAAAGATGACAGGCTTTGACAAATTTTTGAGTATTTCATAATGTCTTTTAATACGGTTAAATCAAAAATTGTACTGATTTCTGCAGTAATGCTTATTATATTAAGTATCCTGCTCAGTTTTTTTGCATACTTATACCTCCAAAACGGGAAATCTTTATTGCTAAAAGGTTTCTCTTATCACATATCTAACTTTGCTCAAAAAATTAACAAAGATATTATAAGAATCGAAGATAATGCAAAAGATTTAGCCTTGCAGGGTGCGATGTTTAATAAAATAGACAAAAATAAAAATGTTGCACTTTTTACTACAATTAACATTTTCAACAATTAATGAAGTTGTTCCTGATTCCGAATTTGAAACAGAAGAATATAATTACCTCGGTAAAAGCTGGTATAAAGAGATTAAATCCGGTTTAACACCTGATGACAATACTGCGTGGTCGTTACCATATTACGAAAAAGAGGGAAGTAATACGCTTATGGTAACAGCAGGATCAGGAATTTATTCTGACGGCAAGATTATCGGCATATCAACCGTCGATTGGGAGATAAGCTCTATTATTAAATCTGTTTCTGAGATGAAACCGACTCCAAGCAGTTTTGCTTTATTTGGTGATAAAGAGCATGATTCAATTATTGCTTCAACTGATCCTTATATTGATAACTCTTCTTTGCTTGGAAAGCCATTGAATACTAATTATCACGGGAAAAAATTTATACCTTATGTAAAAACTCTTGATAACGGAATGATATTGGTTATATGTATTCCTAAGCAGGAGTTATTCTATTATCTTGTTAAAAACGTTGTAATTCTTTTTGTAGTATTTATGATATTGGGATTAATAATCTCGACACTTTTATATTACGGGCTAAAAAAATACATTGATACTCCGATAGAAAAGCTTACTGATATTGCCCATAAAATCGGTGAAGGAAATCTGAATACAGAGATAAAAATTGAAAAACCGTTAGAGTTTGCACAACTTGCAGATACTTTCAATAATATGGCAAAAGATATCAGAAGTATTACAAAAGACAGACAAAGAATAGAATCAGAATTATCTTTGGCAAAAGAGATTCAAGCATCAAGCCTGCCTAATGTTTTTCCGCCATTCCCTGATAAAAATGAATTTAATATTTTTGCAGGTATGGAGCCGGCTAAAGAAGTCGGCGGTGATTTTTATGATTTCTATTTTATTGATGATGAAAACTTTATGTTCCTTATCGCTGATGTTTCAGGAAAAGGTGTCCCTGCGGCTCTGTTTATGATGACAACAAAAACGCTTATTAATTACATTGCTCAGTCAGGATTAGAACCAAAAGAAATGATTGAAACAATAAACAGAAAAATTTGCGAAAACAACAAACAAGGGTTCTTTATTACGCTATTCTTAGGTATTGTAAACATTAGAACCGGAAAAATTACATACATTAATTGCGGACACAATCCTCCGCTTATCAAACAAAATAATGAAGAATTTAAGTATCTTGAATTAGATTCAAATATTGTGCTTGGAGCATTTGGTTCATCAGAATTTAATATTGTTGAAAGTCAACTCAATTACGGTGATACGGTAATTCTTTATACAGATGGTATAACAGAAGCAATTAATTCTTCTGACGAACAGTATGGGGAGAAAAGACTCTTACAAACAGTTAATAGAGTTTATCAAAACGATATTCGTGCCGTGCAAAATAATATTAAATCCGATGTAAAAGAATTTGCTCAAGGTGTTGATCAAAGTGATGATATGACTATGCTTATTTTTAAATACAACGGCAAAATAAATTCGCAAAAGGAAATATATACAGGAACAGCTAAGCAAGAAAACTATAAACATTTTTTGAATTGGCTTGAAAACGTAAGCAATAATTGGGGTTTAGAACAAGATATTCAAGGGAAACTACATATTATATCAGAAGAACTTTATACAAATATTTTCTCTTATGCATACGCTAACCACGAAGGAAATGTCGAAATAACACTAGAAAAAAAGAACGAAAAGCTTACATTTATATTTAAAGATAACGGAGTTAAATACAATCCGCTCGAACACGAAGATCCTGATGTAACCCTCCCGCCTGAAAATCGTGATATGGGGGGATTGGGTATATTTATCGTTAAAAATTCGGTAGATGAAATAAGTTATGAATACAAAGACAATACAAATATTTTAACAATGAAAATCTTTGTATAACTGCTAATATTTTACCGTTTAACCTATTGACAAACCCTGCAAAAAATTGTAAACTTATGTTAAGATAATAACCCCAATATTGTATTATGTTACTGAATAAATCCAACAGAGAGAACAAAAAAGTTAGCCTTAAAGGTGCTGTGCAAATTAATCACAGCAGTTTTTTCGTGTACAAAGACAAATCCGGGAACACCTTTTTAAAAACAGGGGAAGATGAAAAACTGCATAAATCTGCGGTACAAAATATGATTAACTCTAATCCTCACATAGCAAGACTTTTAAAGAGGTTTAGAATTAAGCCTAATATTGACACAAAAACATTGAATGAATTGACTTGCGGACATATGAATGAAACCTGTAATATTGCAATCGGTGTTTATTCATTATTATCAGGAGATATAAAATCTCACGTTGACAAAGAATCATTAAAGGAAGCCTCTATGCTTCACGATTTGGGAAAAGTTTTGATTCCTTCAAAAATTTTAAACAAACCTGCAAAATTGAATGTTAAAGAACGCAAAATAATGAACATACATTCAACTTTGGGGTATGAATTATTAAAAACGCAAGATTTATCAGAAGAAACACTTTCACTAATAAGGTATCATCACCAGAATTTAAAGCACTCCGGTTATCCTGCGCTGCCGCAAGAAAATACATCTTCGGATATTGGAGTACAAATTATATCTATTGCTGATAAATATAGTGCTTTAAGAGAATCAAGAGTATACAGACGCAGATTATCAAGAACCGAAGCTTTGCTAATTTTGTATAGAGAAGTAAGAGAAGGCAAAATCATGCCGGCAGTCTATAATGCATTATTCAGGTATGCCGAATTATATGATTTAGATTAGACGAAGTTTCTAAACTTTATAAACCATAACAACCGCTTGAGCCTCTATTGCTCGCTTCTCGCCTACAGCATCAAGGTGCTCTTTGGTCTTTGCTTTGATTGATATATCATTTATTTCCAATTCAAGAGCAGATGAGAGAACTTTTTTCATCTCAGGAATATAAGGCATCATTTTTGGAGCCTGAGCAATAATATTTGTATCAAGATTATTTATAAGGTATCCTTTTTCTCTAATCATTTTATAAACTTGTTTTAAAAGTTCAATACTGTCTGCCCCTTTATATTTTTCATCTGTATCAGGGAAAAGTGTACCTATATCAGGAAGCGCAAGAGCGCCTAATAGAGCATCAATAATAGCGTGAACCAAAACATCTGCGTCAGAATGACCTAATAACCCTTTTTCATAAGGAATTTTAACACCGCCGATTATTAAATCACGATTTTCTGCAAGTCTATGCAAATCATATCCTATACCTATTTTAAAATTTAATTTAGCCATATTTTCTTCCTCTAAAACAATATTAACATAAATTTAACCATTTTATTTACCCCCTATATTTACCCCCTTGTATTTACCCCCTATATTTACCCCTTGTATAAAAAGATTTTAGGCTCTATAATGGTTTTAAACAAGGAATTTGGGATGGAGAGAATTTTTCGTAGTTTATTTTTTATATTAGTATCTGTAATATTTTGTGCTAATGTCTTAGCGCAAGATGTTTACGCACCATACGTTCCGCAGGAAAACGAAATTGTCTTTAACCAGTCAACATACCCTATTAGCGCAGTTGATCCTCAGGCAAGTACAAATGCAAGCGGTGCTAATTATCCTGGGTTAAGAGGTGCTAATCAACTTGTTGTTTACACTCCGTCTTTCGGTTTCAGAACAAACACGAACGAGTTTGGCACAGAAGCTATTGTAACAGGTGATACCGTTACCTCGTTAAGCGGTGCTGACTCTTTAATTCCTGCAAACGGTCTTGTAATAAGCGGACACGGCAGAGCTAAAAAATGGATTAACGAAAACGTTATGGTAGGTTCTAAAATCCAAATTGATTTAGAAAAACAAATTATTACATCATATATTACCTCAGATACATTCTTATATGGTGCAAGAGAAAAAGTTAAAGAAGTTGAAAATATGATGTTTTACTATTCTCAGAACAACAACTCTAACAACCTGAGAAGAACCGAACAGAATTTAAATAGAGCAAAAGAATACATTTTTAGAGCTCAAAAAGACAGCAATGACTCTCAGAAATTTGCCTCAAAAGCTATAGAATATGCCGATAGTGCTATGTCAACCGTTATTCCATATAATCCTTATGAGTTTAAGGGAGTTTGGATAAGACCTACTTATCATAATATGGAAGAGATTGTATCCGTTCTTGATAGAATAGCGGAAGCCGGAATTAACAACATATTTATAGAAACTTATTACCACGGTCAAACAATATTCCCGTCAAGAACAATGGAAGAATATGGTTTTATAAAACAAAACCCTGAATATGCAGGGTTTGATCCTCTCAGGATTTGGATAACAGAAGCACACAGAAGAGGGATTAAAGTTCACATTTGGTTTGAGTCTTTTTATGTAGGAAACAAACCGCCTGAAACAAATCCAAGATACATTCTTGCTGTAAAACCTGAATGGGCAAATTATCAAAAAAGAAATGCCGATTCTGAAACAATACCATACTCTGTTTCAGAACATAACGGATATTTTATAGACCCTGCTAATCCTGATGTACAAGCATTCTTGTATAACTTGATAGATGAAATTATTCTAAGATACCGCCCTGACGGAATAAATCTTGATTACATAAGATATCCGCAGTCGCTCGCACCAAATTATTCAAACTATGACCAATCAAACTGGGGTTATACAAAATACGCAAGAGAAGAATTTCAAAAAATGTATAACATAGACCCGATTGAATTAACTCCGAGTGATCCGCTTTGGTATCAATGGAAAGTATATAGAGCCGCAAAGGTTTCGGATTTTGTAAGACGAATAGGCAGACTTGCTAAAATGAACGGAATTACGACAACTGCCGTTATCTTCCCAAACATTCAAATGGCTTATGATACAAAATTACAGGATTGGAAAAATTGGTCAATGAATGAATACATTGATGGCTTCACACCGCTTTTATTAACTTGCGATGATAAAACAGCTATGAATCTTATGGGAAATGTTTTAAGAAACAAGTCGCCAAGAACAAAGCTTTATGCAGGGTTATTTGTTACATTTATGAACGGTTCTAATGCGGATTTAATAAAACAAATCCATGCTGCAAGAAGATATGATGTAAACGGATTAATCATATTTGATTATGCACACTTAAAAGACAGTTATATAGAAATGCTTACTCAAAGTATATTTAGACCAATTGAAATATCAGTCAGAGGAACGAGACGTGGAAGAAGATAATCAAGAACAACCGCATAAACGTAAATTTTTAGGCATCTGGTTTAAATGCTGCCACGTATATGGCAGACTATACCAAAATAAAGAAGGTACAAAATATATTGGAAGATGTCCGAAATGTATGCGTTCATTAAGTGTAGATATTAATGCAAATAGCGAAAGAGCAACAAACAGAAGATTTTTCCGCGGCAGATAGGGGTAATTCTGAACCGTTACAAAAATTGTAAAAGGAGATTAATTTAATGTTAGATAATTTAAATGATTTAAGAAAAGAAAATGAAGTTTTAGATATTTTTTGTAATTTGGTATCAATTCCGTCACCTTCTTTAAAAGAAGATAAGGTTATTGATTGGATTCTTGATTTTTGTGCAAAAAACGGTATAAACGGAAAAAAGGATAATTATGGTAACATCTATATCCACGTTCCCGCAACAGATAGTTCAAAAGAGCCTATTATGTTATCTTCTCATATGGATGTTGTCGGTGATGACAGCCCTGTTGAGATTTACCTTGATGAAGAAGGTTTTATTCACGCAAAAGGAAGAACTCTCGGTGCCGATGACAAAGTGGGTGTTGCTTGTGCTTTGATGCTGGCGAAAGAGCTTGTTTGCGGGTTGACACCTCACCCCAGCCCTCTCATCAAGGAGAGGGAGAATTCAATACCTCATGGTGGTTTAGAAATAACCTTTACTCGTGATGAAGAAACAGGTATGAGCGGAATTGAACACGTTGAGTTTGATAAAATTTTATCAAAATATGTTCTTGTTAATGATGCGGATAAACTTGGACAACTCCAGATTTCAGGTGCAAGTTATACTAATGCAAAAATTACCGTAAAAGGTCTAAAAGGCGGTCATTCAGGTATTGATATAGGTGATGAAACAAGATTAAATGCAGCAAAGCTTACAGCAGAACTTCTCGCTGATTTTCCGCAAGGAGTTTTCTTCAAAGATGAGACAGGTGTTATAACTTCTTGCAATCTTGGAGCAATTGTTGCAGGAGGAATTCAAAACTCAGTTGCATCTATTGTCGAAAAAGGAATTAAGACAAATGACTACATAACAGAGATTATGAAAAAAACTTCCACTAATATTATTAATGTCTTAGGTATGGCATCATATTCAATAAGAAGTGCAAGTGTCGAAAAAGAAGAAGAGCTAAAGGCTTTAATGTCATCAATAGTTGATAAATTTAATCATAAATACGAAGGCTTGGCAAAAGCTGAAATTGAATTTGAGATTCATTTACCGCCGTTCGAAAGAGCAAAAGACGATAGAATAGAAAAAGTACATACAGAAGCTTGTAAAATGGCAGGGATAGAAAATGATATTTCTTCTTTCCACGCAGGAGCTGAAACCCATATTTATTGCCAGCATAAAAACTCAAAAGGAGAAACTTTTATGCCAATGCTTTTAGGTCTGGCAGATGTTTATAATATGCATTCAGCTAACGAAAAAGTGGACTACAAATCATTACTAAAAGGGTACGAAGTGATAAGAAATACATTTATTGTATTTAATAAATAAGCTTTGCATATTGCACTAAATAGTTTTTTGTTATAAACTCAGACTGCAACTAATTGTAGGAGATGTGTGTTATGCAAGTACAACCAATCACAAACAACACTTTTACTTCAAAAAATACTTTTTTACAAAAAGCAAAACTAGCTCTAAGTGTAGAAGACAAATCATATTATAAAAGTCTGCACTATGAAGCAAAATCAAGAATGCACTATTTAAAATATCAAAAAGCTGATAGTGAGTTAGCAAATTTTGATGAAATTAATTTAAAAAATGCATTCAATTTTGTTAAAGTTGTTCTAAAATTAGCAAGTGAAAAATTAAAAAGCGTTTTAAATCAAACTGATGCATTTCACATGTACCCGACTAGATTTTATATGGCTGATAATAAAAAAGCTAACCCGCACAGATACTACAAAACAAATAAATTATAATGTTTTTTTAATAATGCTTAGAGGAAATCAAAATGATAAGTGCAATAAATTCTTATAATACAAATATTAATCTAAAAGGAAGAAGATTTTCATTTTCAAAACATACACCTAAATCTTTACCGTTTGAAGAATTCCATTTTATGCCTAAACTAAAAAAAAATGAAAACCCGATAAAAAAGTTTTTCAAAAGAATGGCTGATGCATATAAAGGTATCCGAGAAGCAATGAAACCTGAAAATGAAATAAGAGATGATGCAACAGGCATTACATTTGAAGCGTAGCGTCATAGTAAAATTTACAAAACTTTATATTTATATTTATACCTTTGATATTTAGCCTTTTTCTATGTATAATTTTTAAAGTGTAAATTTTACAACTTAGTAGGTCGGATTTAATAATCTGACAAAACATAGGAAATATAATATGGCGCTAAATTTTCAAGATTTAATTTTAAACTTATCACGTTTTTGGTCTGATTATGGTTGTATTATTCAACAGCCTTACGATATTGAAAAAGGGGCATCAACAATGAACCCTGCAACCTTCTTAAGAGCTTTAGGACCTGAACCATGGCAAACTGCAATGGTTGAACCTTGCAGACGTCCGACAGACGCAAGATACGGTGAAAACCCTAACAGGCTTGGACATTATTTTCAATATCAAGTTATATTGAAACCTTCGCCAGACAATGCTCAAGAACTTTATCTAAAGAGTTTGGAAGCTATGGGTATTGATTTATCCAAACACGATGTAAGATTTGTAGAAGATAACTGGGAATCTCCAACTCTTGGTGCTGCAGGTGTTGGTTGGGAAGTTTGGTTAGACGGGATGGAAATTACTCAGTTTACTTACTTCCAGCAAGTAGGCGGTTTGGAAGTTAAGCCTGTTGCGTTAGAAATTACATACGGTTTAGAGAGAATTGCTATGTATATTCAAAACAAAGAATCTGTTTTTGATATTATGTGGAACAATACTCTAAAATATGGCGATATTTATCTTCAAAACGAAATAGAACAATCAAAATACAACTTTGAATATTCTAATGCAGAGAGATTATTTAAATTATTTGATGCATATCAAGCAGAGGTTGACAATTGTGTAAATGCAGAGCTTGTACTTCCTGCTTATGATTATGTTCTTAAATGTTCTCATACATTTAACCTTCTTGATGCAAGAGGCGTTATATCTAAAGACGAACGCATAAACTTTATAAATAGAGTTCGTACAATGGCATCAGCCGTTGCAAAACTTTATGTTGAACAACGTGAAAAACTCGGATTTCCTCTTTGCAAGGGATAAATTAAAGGCAATAAGTGTTTTTATTCACAAAAACTCTGAGATAAATATAAGATAATATAAGTTAAATAAAGAATATATTTAATACTCACTTATTACCCTATTGCCTTATTACCTTATTCACTTTAAAAAAAGAAAGGCATAAAATGACATTACAAAACATAATAGAAAATATGTTGAAACGCAAAAATCCGGATGATGCCGTTGAAAGTGCATCAAAGGGAGGTCTGGAGAAAACTTTAGGCGTTTGGGATTTAATTATCCTAGGTGTCGGAGCCATTATCGGTTCTGGAATTTTTGCGGTTGTAGGTATTGCTGCCGCAGGTTCAGCAGACGGTGCAAGCCCCGGAGCAGGGCCTGCTCTTGTTTTATCAATGATAGTTGCAGCAATAGCTTGCGTATTTTCGGCATTATGTTTTAGTGAATTCGCATCAATGATTCCTGTTGCTGGCGGTGCGTATTCTTATACTTTTGCAACACTTGGTGAATTCGCCGCTTGGCTTGTAGGCTGGATATTGATGCTTGAATACGTTATCGCATTTATTGCGGTAGCTTGTGCTTGGGCAAACTATGTTGTACAATTCCTTAAAGGTTTCGGGCATATACTTCCGGCTTTCATTACAAATCCCCCGATTTGGCTCGTTAGTGATTTTAGAAGTGCAGTTCACACTTTGTCCGCTCAAGGGATTGATTACCATTCTGTAATCCCGACTATTTGCGGAATACCGTTTTCTATAAACCTTCCTGCAGCATTAATTATTTTATTTATAACTTTAACTTTGGTTAAAGGAACTAAAGATTCAACAAAATTTGCAGCATTTATGGTTGCCTTAAAACTTGGTATAATCGGCTTATTTATTGTTTCAGGTTTATTCTTCGTTCAGCCTGAAAATTGGACACCTTTTGCACCAAACGGATTTAGCGGTGTATTTATGGGTGCGTTTATAATTTTCTTTGCATATATTGGATTTGATGCACTTGCAACAACAGCAGAAGAATGTAAAAATCCTCAAAGAGATTTGCCGATTGGGATTATAGGTTCTTTAGTTGTTACAACAATTGTTTATACTCTTGTTGCACTTGTTCTTACTGGTATGTACAGAACACAAGGACACGTTGATCAAGCTTTTTTAGGTGCGCCTTTAGCATTTGCTATGGAAAATGTTTTGCACGGCTGGGTTGCTAAAGCGGTGCCGGGATTTATGTCCGTAGGTATTATTGCAGGACTGACTTCTGTTCTTTTAGTTATGCAAATGGCTGCAACAAGAATTCTTTATGTTATGAGCAGAGATAACTTTTTACCGGCAGTATTTCAAAAGCTGCACCCAAAATTTAACACTCCTCACGTTTTAACTTGGACTGTCTGCATAGTATCAATTTTTGGAACATTAACATTGAATTTAGACGCTGCTGCTGCACTTTGTAACTTCGGAACATTTACTTCTTTTATAATAGTTTGCGTTGCAATTTTGATTTTAAGAAAAATTGATCCAGATAGACCAAGACCGTTTAAAGTTCCATTCTGTCCTTGGTTTCCGCTTGCAGGAATATTCTGTTGCGGCGGGCTTATGACATTTATGATGGTTACGGCAAAAGGCAACAGTGCAAAACTCTCAACAGAATTGTTCTTTGCTTGGATTATAATGGGTATATTAATCTATGCAACTTACGGATATTGGAATAATAGAAAAGCTGAAAAATTAGCGGAAAAAGAAATAGCAAAAAATGAATAGCATAAAAACGATATTTAATAACTTAATAAAATGCAAAACCCCTCAAGAATTAATAGATGAGGGTACAAATTCAGAATTAAAAAAGACCTTAAACGCATTTGATCTAATTGTTTTAGGCATTGGTGCCGTTGTAGGTACAGGAATTTTTACAATAATAGGAAGTGCAATTGTAGGAAGTTCAGATGGTGCAGGTGCGGGAACGGCTATTGTTATATCAATGCTTTTAGCCGCAATAGCAAGCGTATTTTCGGCACTGTCTTATTCTGAAATAGCAGCTATGATACCTGTTGCAGGCAGCGCTTACACTTATACATACGCTACAATGGGTGAATTTATGGCATGGATGGTCGGTTGGATTTTGATGCTTGAATACGCTATAGGTAATATTACCGTTGCAAGTGCTTGGACAGGGTATTTTGTTCAGTTCTTAAAAGGATTCAAACATATTCTTCCGGCTTTTGTAGTTAACTGTCCTTTGTGGCTAAGAAATGACTACAGAACAATGTATGAATTATGTAACAGATACGGCTGGGATGTTCACGATAAAATGCCGTTCTTGCATCTTCCGTTCGGTTGGGAGATTCCTCTTGCAATAAATATTCCTGCAATAGCGATTGTACTAATATTGACATTACTTTTAATAAAAGGCGTAAAAGAATCTACAAAAGTTGCAACAATAATGGTTGGTGTAAATATGTTTATTATACTTTCATTTATTGTTGTTGGTTCTTTTTATGTAAAACCTGATAACTGGATGCCGTTTGCACCAAACGGAGTTGAAGGTATATTTACTGGTGCATTTATAATTTTCTTTGCTTATATAGGTTTTGATGCAGTTTCTACTGCGGCTGAAGAAACAAAAAATCCGCAAAGAGATTTACCTATAGCTATTATGGGTACTTTATTAATCTGCACTATTTTATATGTTTGTGCAGCCCTTGTATTAACAGGTGTTGTACCGTTTAACTCAATAGATACACAAGCACCTCTTGCTCACGCTATGAGATTTATCGGAATGAATTGGTACGCAGGACTAATCTCAATGGGTGCTCTGTGCGCCTTAACTTCCGTACTTTTAATATATCAATTAGGTACAACAAGAATTTTGTGGGCAATGAGCAGAGATAGATTTTTACCCAAATCTTTGAATGCAGTACACAAAAAATACAAAACTCCGCATGTTATGACTTGGATTTCTGGTTTGGTTGTTATTATTTGCGCATTATTTATGGACTTAAATCTATCGGCTGAGCTTTGCAACTTCGGAACATTTACTTCATTTATAATAATTTGTATAGCAGTTTTAATCTTAAGAAAAACCGAGCCTGACAGACCAAGACCGTTTAAGGTTCCGTTCTGTCCTTGGTTCCCGATTTTGGGTATATTAACCTGCTTAGCTCTTATGTATTGCAAATTCTCTGCAAAAGCAACCTCTGCCTTATACTTTATTGTATGGCTTTTAATAGGTGTAGTAATTCCAAACGTGAAGAAGAAAATGAAGGATAAAAGGAATATTATTATTTAGTATTTAAACCAAGTGTGCATTCTTTGGAACGACTGTTACGCCGCCTTCTGATACGTAGAAACCGCGTTTAATGTCTTCTTCTCTATCAACACCTATTTTTGTGTATGGAGGGATATCTACATTCTTATCAATAATAGCTTTCTTGATTATTGAATATCTGCCAACGTTAACGTTTTCCATTAGAATACTGTCTGAAACAGATGAAAAACTGTTAATTCTGACCTCCGGAGAGAGTACACATCTTGAAATAGTTCCGCCTGATACAATACACCCTTCTGAAACCATAGAGTTTGTAGCCATACCGACACGATCGCCTTCTTCCCAAACAAATTTTGCAGGCGGATAGTTGTAGTTAAATGTTCTTAGAGGCCACTCTTTTGAATACAGATTTAATTCAGGCTGATACTCAAGTAAATCCATATTTGCCTGCCAATAAGCATCTATACATCCTACATCTCTCCAATATCCTTTTTCTTTTTCTGTCATTCCGGGGAAGTAGTTTTCGTTAAAATTGTATATAAAAACTTCTTTACCTTGGTTCAAAAGCATCGGAATTACGTTTTTACCAAAGTCATGATTTGAATCTTTAATCTTGGCATCTTCTTCAAGTGCATTTACTAAAATATCTTTATTAAAAATATAATTACCCATAGATGCCAAACACATTTTAGGGTTATTGGGCATAGCTTTAGGAGTTGTTTTCGGTTTTTCAACAAACCCCGTAAGTTTCCAATTATCATCAACTTCTATTATGCCAAATTCATGTGCTTCCTCTATAGGTATAGGAATCGCCGATATAGTTAAATCAGAATTCTTAGTTTTGTGATATTTAAGCATTTGATACACATCCATTTTGTAAATATGATCACCGCCAAATACACACACATAATCAGGGTTTTCATCATGAATGTGGAATATATTCTGATAAACTGCATCCGCTGTTCCTGCGTACCAAGAACCGCCGGTTCTCATCTGAGCGGGAACTAAGTCAACATATTGATTCAAAAACGGAGACAACTGCCACCCTTTTGAGATGTGTTTATTTAAAGAATCTGATTTGTATTGAGTTAATACTTTGATTTTGAAAAAACCTGAGTTTATAAAGTTGTTAAGAACAAAATCTATAATTCTGTATCTTCCGCCGAACGGAACCGCAGGTTTCGCCCTATCTTGCGTAAGAGGAAAAAGTCGTTTTCCTTCACCGCCTGCTAAAATCATTACCAAAGCATCATCAATTGACATATATTAAACTCCTATTCCATTTTTATTCTATCAAATTTGATTAAAAAAGTGAATAAGTAAAAATAGAAGCTTTATATTATTCTTTTAAACTGTTTTGATTTGAAAGATTATATGTTGTTTCTTTTTGTTCAGGAATGTTAGGAGTTACAATAGAATGACCGGCAGAATAATTAGACGAAGTCTTGGAAGAAGTTTTTGACGAAGCACTTCCGTCTTTACCGATAGCCCACTTGAATCCGCCTTGCATACCAAAACCGTTTCTTCCGCCGTTCATAATGTAACATTGGAGATTACCGCTCATTCTATCACCCCAAGTTTTACGAACGCCAAAACCGTATTTTGCATAAGGTTTTACACTCAACGCAGGAAGCACTGTATCATTTGCAGTAAAGTTTGTTTTATCCATAAAGTTCATAACTACACTTGCATCAGCATAAGGCTGCCATCCGTTTGGAAGATTTCCGATAAATTTAACTCCGGGTTGTACGGTAATTGCGTGCAGCGCATCAGAATGAACATTAACATTTGCTGCATTATGATAATTAAACGTATCTACCATAGAATATGATGTTTGAACATTCGGTTGTACTATAAATTTGCCGTCTGCAAGTTCTGCATTATATCCTGTTTTAATGGAAGCACCTGCATTAACCATACCAAAAGTTTCATTTCCGTACATTGTACTTGCCTCTGCACCCATCAAACCGCCATTTACGGTAGCTCCTGCGAAGAAATTATCTTTATAGACCTCTCCTGTTAAACCAATAGTACCGCCATTCTCGTAAATGCCGACTCCGTCATAATTTTGGTGTGCACCGTTATAACCGACATAAGCACCCCATTTTGCATCAACTCCGTGTCCTAAATCTTTCATTGAAGATTCACCGCCAAAGTATGAGCCATACATATTGTTTTCGACTTTAGGTCCGTTCTTCAAACCTACTTTTTCGAATGATGTATATGGTCTGAACCAACCTGCTGCACGCTCATCATGTGTCATTGTAGGATCAAATGCAACTTCATTACCGCTTGTTGCAGCAACTTTATTTCTGTTTTTCATTGCTTGACGTTCTTTGTATGGCATTAACATATATGTATCCATATTTTGGAATGCCTGATCATAACTGTTTAATTGAACTAAGTATCCGCCTGCTTGAGCTGCAACAGGAGCTGCCATTACTGCAGGGTTAAAGTCTGCATATCCGCCGTTACCTGTGCCCCTAAATTGAAGCATTAGTCCTTCTGGAGTTTCATTTATTTCTCCGCGAACTTTTTGTATCGGAGTCATAATATTGTTATATTTTGATTTAACACTTGCATTCAATTCAGGTGTTGTTTTTAATTTTTCAGGTGATAAACCTGATGCTTTAGTTAAGTTTATCTTTGTATTTGCAGGTATTGTATTACCAAGACCAACAACATTTATATCTGATAAATATTCTGTTCCGCTTTCAGTCGGATTAATAAACTTATCTGCAGATTTTGTTTTTATATTTGCATCAATTTTTAATTTTGCACCATCATCAAAGGTTATGTTATTGTAATTTTCAGTTTTTCCATCCATTGTGTTCAACATACCGCTTGAAGAAATTTTAACACCGGTATTATCTAAATAGTCTTGATTTGGCAAATACAATTGACCGTTCATAACCGCAACGGTTGTATCCTTCATTTGAGAATTAATATTAAATCCGGTTTCTCCATTTCCGTTCAATTCAACAACCGAATTTCTTGGTGTTGTACCTGCACCTGATACTTTATTATCAACAATATAATTATTAGAGGTTGTTGCTACTGCAACCTTTGCGCCGTCATATACTACTATTTCAGATTCACCTGTTTTATCACTCATCTTCGTATCACTACCCGAATTAATGTTTATTGTTCCGGCTTGAGCCTTAATAGAAGATGTAGTTACTTTGTTATTAATATTTGTTGTACCGCTATTATTTATTTCATTAATAGCAGCATTTGAATTGATATTAGTAGCTGCACCGCTTGATGTATTTAATGTACCTTGCTTAAATTCTGAACTTGATATAGTAATAGCGCCATTAGTTACATTAACAGTACCATTACCGCTAACTTTTACATTAGAAGCCAAGCTTCCTGCACTATCACTACCCGTATTAAGATTTATTGTTCCGTCGTTAGAAGTCTTGATGCAGATGATACAAACACACCTTTGTTTTCCAAATCACCCGTAACCGTACCTGTATTATTTACAGAACCGGAATTGTTATTTGTTATATCAGAGTTTATTGTTCCGCTATTGTTTAAAATACCGTTATTTACAATCTCACCGTCATTTAACGTTCCTGTATTTGATACTGTACCGCTATTATCAACAGAACTGCTTAATGTACTTGTTCCTGCAAAATTCAATGTTCCTGAGTTTTTAACATCTTTGTTATTATTTACAAATGTTACATTATTTAGGTTAACAGTACCGCCTGCAGTATTATCCAAGAATGTATCAAATCCGTTTGTTTCACTTCCGATTTCAGCATCATAGATAGAAAGTGTTTGACCGGAATTTGCTATTTTTATACCGTCTCTTTGATTGCCTTCCGAAACGCTTGATATATTATTATCAGCACCTGTTACAGATAATGAATTTCCGTTTAGGACAAGATTAGATATCTTTTCATCTTCACCCATCAAATAAGCTTTTGTATTAAGCGGTGATATAATTGCATAAGTCAAATCTTGTTGTCCTGTATGCAGGTATGTGCCATTTTCATCAGATGACGTTGTAAGGAACACACTTCCGATAGAAGGAGTTGTTATTGTTGTTTGACCTAAATCAATAGATTCACCGTCTATAGTATTGTCAGCTATTAAGATATCATCAGGATATCTTGAGAATGAATCGGAAGTTACTGCAATATTACTTATATTAATAGTGTTTTGACCTGTTATAGAGCCTGTTTGAGTCATTTTATCTGCAATACCGCCTGAACCTTTGCCATAAATATCTAAATCTATAGCAACATTCAATTTTGATGCAGTTGTATCAACATCACCCAAGGTTATTGTACCGGTTTTTCCGTCTTGAAGATTTAATGTACCACCATTTGCAATAATCTTTGTACCGATAGAAGATACGTCTATGTTACCGTTTGAATCCGCTTTTGATGTAACATCAAATTTACCGCTTGTAAGTTTTACAGCATTATCTGTGATTGTTTTATCAGAAGCCATTGCAACCGTTGTTTGTGTTACTGAACCGTCAGGGTTTGTTGTTTCTAAAGCTTTTATCTCAACAATACCGCTTCCTTGAGTATTTTTGCCGATATTTTGAGCAATAGTTCCGTTTGAAGAATTATTGAATACTATTGTACCGTCGTTTTTAATATCATTTGAAGTTGTTAATCCTGTTGTACTTGTACTAAGTTCAGCACCGGATCTATTTACTATATCTCCGTTTATTGTTCCCGATGTGTTATCCAGCTTGCCGCTATTATCCAAGTTTCCGATTATTATTCCCGTATTAGTATTGTTTTCTGTTGAAGTATTGGTTAAACTGCCTTCTATTCTGCCGGCATTTGATATCAAACGACTATTCATTACATCACCGGTTATCGTTCCGCTTGATGCATTAGTTAAAGTACCTGAGTTCTCTAATTCACCATCTATTGTTCCGTTATTCGTTAGTACAGCATTGCCTCTGTTTGTTACATCA
>CACYKP010000026.1 GCA_902775025.1 uncultured bacterium
TAAAAGATTGCAAAGAAATCTCGTATTTTGTTTCAAATCTTTTAATGCTGCCAAGACTAACTCCGGATTTTTGCGCTAAAACTTCCTGCGAAATTTTTAGTTTTTTCCTGTGAGTTTTAATTTTTTCAGCCAAACTTTTTGCAATTTCATTAGGAGTTTTTTGATTTAAAAATTGATTATTCATAGATAATATATTAACCAATTTTATCAAAAATGTCAATATATAGATAATATATTATCCAATCATAAAACAACATCAAAGTTTTATTATGATGTATTTTTAGAAGTAAATTTTTTCAACTTTTGACAAATTTAAACTGCATTTAAAATTTTATTACACTTCATAAGTTGTGCCAAAATTGAAAAAGCCGTTTTCTTATAGTTTTTCGGACACTTTTGAAATCGGTTTTTGCCATTCTTAATCGCTATGTTTGGCTTTGTGTTTGAGTTTTTACCACTTCCCCAAGTCTGAGAGTCGGGGTTTTGAAAAGTCCAGAATGTCCGGTTATTAGGACAAAAATGTCCGGTATCTTTCCATAAAATTTTATAAAATCGCCGAGTTTTCCTATTATATTTGAATTACAGCCAAGTGCAAAAAGCGGACATTTTGTGCAATTTACCAATCAGAATTTATACTAAACTCGGAAGAACCCCGCAACTTGTGCCTTTTAGAATTTTAATTGTTTCGCATAATTCTACGATATTTACCCCTAAGTCGGAAGGAATTTTTTTAGTGGGAAATCGTTTCCCTGACTTTATTTTATAAAGATTTTATCGAAATCAATTCAAAAACTTTATGAAGAGTTTTCCAAAACTAAATGTAAAAAATATCGGATTAATTATACCCCTCAAAGCAGGAAGCAGAATTGAGGGAAAATAGTGGTTTTTTGCAAAATTTTAAATTCAAACTGTATTTTAATTACGTTTAAAAGGTGTTCAAAAGCAGTTTTATAAAATTTTCTGCTTAAAATTCAGATATAATAAGACACAAAACAACATATTTCCATCTAAATATATGACAAAATGAGAATTATAATACATGTATTATAAAAAGATAAAAATTCATAATAAATATGTTATTAAATATAGCAACTTATAAAGTATACTTTGCCATTTTGTTGCTTTTATCAATTTTTTAAAGCGTGAAAATTATTTATCTACAAGCCATTTTAAAACGTTTAATCGTTTTATTCCGTTATTTTCTCCATCTCCTTGATCAAGCGTTAGCAAAAATTTAGGATAGTTATCTTTTATTTCTTCTAATGGACTGAGTTCCCTTCTTAAGATTTCCGGCTCAAGGGCATTGAGAGCAACTTGATAGTATTCTGTTAAATTATTCTTTTTAGCAATAAAATCAACTTCGATTGTCTTTCTTTCTTTTTTCCCATTATTATTTATTACTTTAGAATTAACTTTTCCAACAGAAACTCTATAACCACGTCTAAGAAGTTCTAAATATACTATGTTTTCCAATATATGCCCTAAGTCTCTATCATTTGCACCAAGCAGAGCTGCCCTTAAACCAACATCTACAACATAATACTTTGCATTTGAATTCAGATATTTTTTTCCTTTAATATCGTAACGATCACATTTATATATTAAATAGCTGTCAATCATACCTTTAATATAAATATCTAATGTTGGTGCAGATGTGGGATTCTTTGAAGCTGCTAATCCTTTAACGATATTATCAAGGGAAGTTTCATTTCCAATATTATCGAACATATATTTAATGACTGAATCAAGCTTATTTGTATCTTTTATATTGTATCTGCTTATAATATCTTTCTGAATTGTATTAAGATAAACTGTATCCATCAAGTAATTATATATAAGATTATTGTCCAGTTTAATGGTTTGAGGAAAGCCACTCTCTTTTATATATCTTTCATAAACTTCATACATATTACAACTAGGTATAAATTGTCTTTTCTCCGGATGTTCCTGTAAATCTCTCTCAATAAATGCATCACGATATTCTTTAAAAGAAAACGGTAACATCTTTATTTCAACATGGCGCCCGCCAAAAGAATTTGCCAAATCCCCTGAGAACATGTATGCATTTGAACCAGTCAAATATAAATCAACATTATCTTTTAATCTAAGAGTGTTTGCTGCTTTTTGCCAATTTTCAAGTAGTTGAATTTCATCAATAAAAACGTAGTTCTTTTTCTTATCATCTAATTTACTTAAAACAAAATCCAATAATTTATTATAATCCGTTAAGAAATTTTGTTTGTTATATTCAAGTCCGATTGCTCTTGTCTGTATAACATCTTCAAGATTAATGTTAATAATCTGACTTTTTGATACTTTGTATTTTTTAACTAATAAGTCCTGAAATAGCGTGAATAACTTAGATTTTCCACATCTTCTAACGCCGGTTATTATTTTTACAAGATCATTTTGACCGAGCCAAGACTCAAGTTGTTTAGTATATTCAGGACGTTTTATTAAAATTTCTTTGTTTTTCATACCTACATTATACTTTATAAAAACGCAAAAGTCAACATTTTTATAAAGTACATTTTATCATTTTGTTACTTTTAACAATTTTATAAAGTGAAAATGATTTGACACACTCTGACACATTTCCCCCTCAAACACTTCCATTTTGAGAGAAAGCAGTCTAACATACAGTAGCTTCAATAATAACTAAGGATACAGTATGGCAAACATTAATAATAATGATATTTGGATTGATGTTGAAACACTCGCAAAACTGAAAAACATTACACGCAGAGCAGTTCGGCTTGCATTAAATCAAAATAAATATGAATACAAAGTTGAAAATATTCGTGGAGGAAAAACTTATAAAATTAAATTATCAACGCTTGAAGAAGAGCTTCAGCTTAAGTATTTTCAAGAATATTATGACGATTATAAAACGTGTGATAACGAAGTTATTGAACTATCAAATCTCAACATCAAACAAGAAAAACTAATCTCTGAAAACCAAAGAAAAATTGCACTTGCAAAATATGATTTGATTTATGCGTGGCTTGATTTTAGGAAAGAATATAAAAGGGATAAGCTCAAAGCCAATGGTAACATCCCCGATAAAGAATTCTTGCAATTATATAATACAGGGATGTTTCAGGAAGAGATTTTTAAGATTTTGGGCAAAGTTTCAATCGGTTCTCTTTATCGTTGGCGGGCACTTTTGGATTACAACAAAGATTGGACAGCACTCGTTGGGCAATATAAATATTCAACAAGAAAAGAATACCGAACAACCTTAAATGAAGAACAAATTAAAATATTTATACAGATTTTGTTGTCCCCAAGTGCTTTTTCAATAGGCAAAGCAATTTCATTAACAAAACATATTTTAAAGGAACGCGGACAGGAAATTTTACCTAAAGATATTACTTTCCGCAGGTACGCAGAATGGTTCAGGGATAACAACTTCGACAAATGGACGCTTGCCCGTGATGGCGAAAAAGCATTAAAGGATAAAGTGAGCCCCTTTATAGTCAGAAACGCAGCACTTTTAAAAGCAGGGCAAGTGCTTGTCGCAGACGGGCATACGCTCAATTTTCAAGTAATAAACCCATTTACAGGAAAACCTTGCAGAGCGACTTTGCTTGGGTTTTTGGATTGGAAATCGGGCGGACTTGTCGGGTACGACATTATGCTTGAAGAATGCACGCAAAATATTGCGTCTGCTCTGCGTAATGCAATTTTGAAAATGGATCATATTCCCGAATACGTTTATCAAGATAACGGCAGGGCCTTCAAAAGTAAGTTTTTTAACGGGGATAAAAAGTTTGAGGAATTAGGTTTTACAGGAGTCTACAACAAACTCGGAATAAAACCTGTCTATGCCACTCCATACAACGCTCGAGCCAAAGTCATCGAGCGTTTCTTTTTAGATTTTCAGGAGAGTTTTGAAAAACTCATTCCAAGTTATATCGGAACAAGTATTGAAAATAAGCCGGCATATTTAATGCGAAATGAAAAGCTACACAAAAATATTCACGAAAAATATTCATTCACCCCAACCATTGAACAAGCTCTTAAAATGATAGAAAAATGGCTTGAATTCAAACATTCTCAGCCATGTCCAAATGCAAAAGATAAAACAATTCGAGAAGTTTTAAACGAAATTGAAAAGCAAAATATTGACGAAAACTCGCTTGACGATTTTATGATGGCACAAGAAATAAAATCAATCAGCAGAAACGGAATCCGGTTTTTGAAAGCAGATTATTTTGACGAAGCACTATATGGAATTAAAGAAAAAACGGTCATAAAGTACAGCCTGTTTGATTTATCGTATATCAAAGTCTATTCAATAAAGGGTGAATTTATCTGTAAAGCAAAACGTATAACCGAAACTCACCCGCTTGCGTATCAAATGGGCGATATCAAAGATATTGAGGACTATAAGCAAAAGATTGAAAAACAACAGAAACTTCGCAAGAAAACGATTAAGGCAGTTCGTGAGCATTTCAATTTAGAAGATATGGATTATCTTGAAAAAGAATTGATGCAAAATATTCGGATACCTGAGCCAGAGCCTATTAAAGAAATAACTGTTCAGCCTGAACCAAAGCCAAAGCAAGATTTTGAGCCAAAAGTTAAAACTTCAATTGTAGCAAGGCCGATATTTAAATCTTCTTATGAACGCTACGAATGGCATATGCAAAATGGGTGCATTTGCCCTGAAGATAGAACGTGGCTTGCAAACTACATAAAATCAGACGAATACAAAGAAATATACGGAAAGGAGCAGTAATGAAAAAGGTCTTTGTGAAAACCAAAAACGTCAAACAACTAATCGCGATGATGAACCGTCTGCGAGAAAGAGAAGACGGAGTACCAGGAATGGGACTTATCTATGGCGAACCCGGTCTTGGCAAAACTTACGCAATTACTTGGTGGGCAGCACAAAATGATGCAATACTAATCAGAAGTGCTAACCTTATGTCCGCGAGGTGGTTATTAGAGGAGATGGTTGAAGAATTAGGCGAGATTCCTTATAACAAGTTCTCGGATATCTTCAATCAAGTTGTATCGCAATTAATCAAAACCCCAAGAACCATTATTGTAGATGAAACTGATTATTTGACGATTGATTCTCGGGCGGTTGAAACCTTAAGGGACATTCACGATAAAACGAATGTCCCTATTGTTTTAGTCGGGATGGGTACGGCTAATAAAAGGCTCCAAAGGCACAAACATTTATATGACAGATTATTGGAGATTATAAAATTTGAACCGTTCTCAAAACAAGATATAACTTCAATAATCGACCAATTATCAGAAGTCCCGTTTACAGATTGCGCCAAAAAGCTTTTATACACTCGCACAAATCGATTCAGGCAATTAGTAAAAATTATCAGTAAAGCTGAGCAGGTCGCAAAATCAAACGGAATAAAAGAAATTGACGAAATAACATTGAAGGAGGTGTTGAAAAATGACGATGCTGACGCAGAAGAAATTGAACTTGCAAATGAAAATTCTTAAAATAGCAAAGGGGCTTAACAAGTTTACCCTGCCTGACATTCTGCCAATGCTTGAAGAAAATGAAAAGACAATTCAAAAAGCACTTAACGATTTAGAGACTTTGAATCAAATTAAAAAAATATCAAAGACAGAATATCTATATACAAATTTTAAGAAGCGTGTGAATAAGCCTCTCCCCGCAAGCAAAAGCAGCGATTCGGATATTTGGCTTACGATACCCGAGGTCGCTCGACTACTAAATATTCAGGAAGAAACGGTAAAAAGGAATTGTCTTAAAGGAAATTATATTGTAAAACCTAATAAAGAGCCTGATTTAGAGGGGAAATATTTAATTAAACGCTCGTCGCTTAAACTATATGATTTTTTAGAAGATTCCGAACGGCGTACAATGGATAAGGAAATCAAAAAACTTTTCCATAATAAAGAGGAAGAACGCTTGTATGTCGTGGCTTCTGATAGAGGCAAAGAATTTATATATAGATACCTAAAACTTTTTAAACTAACAGAAGGTATGAATTGCAGAGAACTGCGAAGCTTTTTGGAAATAATTCCTCTGAAAAATCCGAAACTAAAGGTTTCATATTCTGCGTTTCATTCCAAGCGCAAAAAGTACCAAACGGAAGGTATGCTAGGAATATTTCCTAAATATTTTATGCCGGATAACAAAAGTGAAGAACCTGAAGTCCGCAGGAATTTAAATCGGCTGCCGAAAGTCTATAATTTAGCAACTACAGAGCAAATTGAGATTATTTATAAATGCTTTTGTTTTGGAATTCCTGCTTCTCAAACAGCAAAAATCGCGAATATGGGAAACACAACAACCGAGACTTTTTATCAGTATATTCGAGCAAGAATTTTTGATAAACAATATCAGGAGTTGGTTGAACATTTTGATTCTGATCCTCAAATCCCGCAGGTCAGAGTTTTTATGAACGATGTTTCAATATGCTTGTATTGTTATAACGATAAGGTTTTTATTACGCATAAACCACTAAAATCAAAGTTACCTCAACGACGCCAGCAACCAGATGAAGTCAAAGAAGCACGCAGATTATACAATATTCTTTACCGCAAAAAATTTATGGCAAGTATGCGAAAATACCTCGACCACCACCTCGCCGTATTTTTATGGAAAGAACTCAACCCCAACTTTGAAGATCAGCTGAATTTGATTTATGAGTTGATACATATATAAAGTTTAATTTAAAATGTATGCGTATTTACCATTCTCTTCGCATAAAAATATCTTTTCAAACTTGGAATTAAATTTATGCTCAAATAGTGAATTATCAAAAGAACAATAATTGGCATTGTATGCATTGGGTACAATTATTAACAAATAACATTTAGTACAATCCTTGCTATAAGATTGGATTTTATCATTCTTTTTATCAATACAGATTTGTAATTCATCAATGGGGTTTTGCTTTACCATGCCTGCATTATTGACGTGGCAATCATATTTCCCTGTCCAAGGACAAGCAAAAGACTCAATTGAAATTTTAAAATATTCATTTTCTACTTGAATCCACTCTTGCACAAGCCAACCTTGTCTCAATTTTTCTATATTATTTTTGAGAACATCATGCATTTTTTGTTTAAGTATTTTCGCATCAGGCAATTCTGAAAACCCAGGGTTATATGCATAATCCAAAAGGTCTTTCCTATGGATACTAAATTTCCTTTCATCATATTTATCAATAAGTATATGTATGTAAAGATTAAATTCCTTTTCAGCTTCTCGGCAAATTCTATTACCTATTCTGGTTAATGCTTGGGAAAATTTAAGATTTTTATTTTCTGCTATAAATTTAGTTATTTCTAATGCGATAGTGTCGCCATTTATTGTCTTAATTTTAAAATCCGGAGTTTCTGATTTAATATACTCAACAACACCAAGTTCTTCATACCATTCCTGACCAACTTTGGTTTTGAAAAACTTTTCAACTTGTTCTTTTTCTTCAGTTTCTTTTATTTCATTTTTACTCATTATCATTATGCTATCATAAATTTATGGATATTTTGGATCGATTAGCAAAGTCAAAGTTCAGAAGCAGATTTAAACTCCGTTCTAAAGAACTTGAATATATAAAAGATAAAGGAATGGATAAAATCTATTCTCATGCCTGCGATTTTATTCGGGATAGGGTTGCTCCGGCAAATCCTGAGAATGATGGTAAACAAACTCCAATGCGAGGGCATCCTGTTTTTATCGCCCAACACGCAACGGCTACCTGCTGTCGCGGCTGTATCGAAAAATGGCACAAATTCCCCCAACACCGACAATTAACCCAAACTGAACAAGAATATCTTGTTTCAGTAATTATGGAGTGGATAAATAGACAAATAAAAAAATTAATTAATGAACAGAAGTAGACTTTTTAACAAATTGCACATTCTGGTATGATAGATTTTGGAGCAAAAAACATTATTTCCTTACCTTTTTTATTTCTACCTTCCGATGCAGAGTATGAAATATTGAACTGCCTGATTTTATCTTCTTTTACAAATTGATATAAATCGACAATTTCAGGGACATTGTCGTAACTAACAATCCACTTGCCCTTTAACTTGCTTACGCAATTAGCGATTCTGGCATGGTCTCTTGATTTATAATGATTTGTATATAACTGATTACCCTTTTTAAAATAGGGAGGATCTAAATACAATAGGCATTTTTTAAAAGTTTTTTCGTTTTCTTCTAATAATTCAATCGTATCTCTATTATATAACTTTATATATTCTTTAAATTCTGCGATTTTTCTTATTCTTCTTATTAAGTCTTCTTTATTAAATCGTGCGTCAATTTTCCACTTCCCTGTTTGGTTAATCCCACCTATAGGACCACCTTTTATCACACCGGAAAAGTTACATCTATTGAGGTAGAACGCTGCAAAACCGACTTCCAAATTAGTATACTTATCTTGATTTTTATAAATACTTTTTTGTTTTCTCCAAGTAGAGATATTTATTGGTGTTTTCTCTATTTTTTGAATAAATTGTTCAGTATGATTTAGTATAGAATCCCAAAAATAATAAATTCCATTGTCTTTATCATTTATCCATACTTCTTTCACATAGCCTTCAATCAACAAAGTTAAAGCTAGTTCTGATCCGCCAGCATATGGCTCAACATACACAGGTAATTTGTAAAAATTTGCTTTAACAAATTGTTTCATAAACTTTGCTATTTTGCCCTTTCCTCCAGGATATCTTAACGGCGAGTATCTCATATTAACACCATATCCTTTCAAATAATGGGCGAATATTATCCCAAAATACTTTTAAGGAATTCTCGTCCGGACTAAATTTAGAATTATGAACATATTGGTTTAATGCTTCTATTTTTACAGGAGATTTTTCATTATCTATAGTTGTTTTAATTGAATTTAGCTCCTTATCAGACAACTTTCCTTTATTATGCAGGTCTTGAGCAACACATATAGTTCTTGCTCTTAATTTAAATTTATTAGGATCTTTTCTTTTTTCGTCATATCCAGTTATATTATTATCTCCATATGCGTCTACGGTAAATTCAAGAAAAATCCTTGTCATTATGGAAAACGATTCTTTTTGATTGTTATCAGATAAATCTTTCATCTCAAGATATACATCATTAATTCTTGATTTTGGAATTTTTAATTTAAAATTTGTAGGGAAAAGAGTTGTTCTATCCAATAACGACTTATTTTCTTTAATTTTGAATTTAAATGGATTTTCTTCTAATGTTTTATCTGTTGTTTCGCTATCAGCAACTATTTTTTTATTTGGGATTGATCTTTCGATTTCGATATCATCTATTTTTTCCATTACAATATCTTCTGTTCTAATAGGACTTTTATTTGTTTCAACAGAATCAAAAAGATTTGTTTGAGGAGAAACGTATCCATTTCGTGAAAAAACTTCATCAAAATATCCTTGTATTGTATTTTTATTAATATGATGTGCAGTAATTGTGTTTAATGGATTTAACCATTTTATAAAAGCATCTATTGAATTAGTAAAAACATTCATATCTGATATATTAATTGATAAATCCTTGTTGAAAGAAAAACCCATTTTTATTAATAAATCTTCTCTTCCAAAAAATCTTTCAATTATTGCTGCACGTTTTCCTTCAATTAATAAACTTTTAAATTTATTAGAATACTCTGAATCAATTTGATTGGTAGCTTCCCATAACTTAAACAATCTATATACATTTTTATAATCTTTAATATACTTTAAGTCAGATAATTTTCCACCTTTATTTAGATATTCTTGTATTGCTGCTCCTTGCGCTAACCTAGACCAACTCTTTACTTCTATTTGAGTATGCCTATTAAAGATTTTTTCATTCAATGCTTTTACATCATTGTATATAAGACAATTTACAGAATTTACAAAAAATCGCTCAAACTTTAAATCCGTAAGATACTTTGATGGTTCTGCCAATGCTTTTAAAGCAGCAATTCGCCTATTGCCCTCTTTTACAATATATCTACCATTTTGTTCCAGTACATAACAAAATGAATCTTCAAAAAAATCTTTATTCTCATAAATAGATTTAACTATTTCTAAAGCATTTTCATTTTTTAATAAATAATTTATTATATCATCTTGAGAATGAGAATCATTATAAAGCATTAAAAAACGCGGATTTTGTGTATCTAAATCCAAAAGAGAAATATTTATTTTTTGTGCTTTATAACACTTATTCATACTATTCCTTTTCCTATATTAATTGCATAAAATTAGTAAGAAATAAACGAAATTTTAAGATTTTTGTTGTTCAAGTTTAGAATTAAATTTTTTTATAAAATTTTCAACATCAGAATGGTTTTTTGATATCCAATATTTAAATAAAGTATTCCAAGATTGGCTGCTTACATCTTTCTTTAAATATGCAAAAAACGCTTTTAATTTTTCTCTTCTTATTCCATCTTGATTTTTATTTACACCTTTTGCCGGCATTTCTACATATCCCTTTAAATATACTTGTTGAGATGGTCTGGGCTTTTTAAATAAATCATCTTTTTTATTTAAGGAACATAACATGTAATGAATTAATCCTTCTGGTGAGTCGTTTCCAGGCAAGCAGATTACATTGCTTTTTTGTGATTTTTGATCGCCATCTAATACAAAGAGAAATTTGTTATACTTTGATATTTGTGAATTCGCCAGATTGATTAAATTTCCACATCCTAATTTTGTTGATATAATGACAATTTGATCTTGAATATTTTTCGGTAATATAGTTTTTAGAAAAGCTGCAGCTTCATCATCTTCACATAATACTTGCTGTCTATAAGTTTCTTTTTTAAGAAGTTTTGCAGTCATATCTTCCTGGATATCTTCAAATTTTGCTTTTTCCCAGAAATCTAAATTCCCGCGAGTTTTGGTTAAGTATATTATTTCTGTGTCGTGTTCGTACTTTTTCTGCATACCAATTTGTAATACTTCTAAAGAGTGTGTTGTTATTATTATTTGTAGCGAGTAATCTCTCGCAAATTTATACAACATATTAACTAAGTTTTCTTTTATTAATGGGTGTAGTGTTGATTCGATTTCGTCAATTAACAATAATCCGCCATCGTATTCTGTACCAATTTCTTCCTTTAATTTTTTGAATGATAAAATAGCAGTGATTATTTGGCTTATATTATCTTGTCCTGCCGAAAAACCATTAGAGTCATATATTTCATTTTTTCCACCTAATAACGATTTATTTGAAGTTCTAACATTTTCTAATTTAAATTTTATGTTTGGATCAACAAATAATTCTTTATGCAATTTATTATATAAATCAACATATTCATTGCTTATATCATTACACTCTTCTATATGTACGTCTTTTTCGTTATGTTCTCCTAGTGGATATAGCCTTTTTAAACCTAAGTATATAACAGGGAATTTATAATTACCCTTGCCAGCTTCTCTTTCTTGTGGAAATGCAACAAATCTTTTTTCTGTTTTTGCTGTTTTGTCTCTATGTTCGCCTGCAACAGGCATTTCTATAGTGTTACCATCAGCTTCTTCTAATGTAAGATTATACTTAATAGAAACAATGTCATCGTACTCAGTTAAATTGTGTATATCACTAAACTTTGTTTCAAACGGCTTATTCGTAATAGTACGGTGCACTATTTGAGGGGTTTCTTTGCCGAGTTTCTCATTATATACTCGATCTTTATAAGAAAATGGTTGAGCAATAAGTCCAAGCAAAGACGTTTTTGAAGTGCCATTACTTCCAGCAATAAACGTAACTTTTGCACCAATATTTAATTTTAAATTTTCAATATCTCGAAATTTTTCAATAAAAACATGCTTTATAATCATTTCATACCCCTAACAAAATGATTATAATATAAAATTAATTGTATTTAAATTTGTAACTAAATATTATATTTTTTCTATGTGCCAATTTGACATTCCAAAGTGGTTAAAATTCCATTGTAGTTCAAAATAAAAATTAAACTCCAAAGAGTTGTCATCTTTGAAGTTCCAAGAATATTTATTTAATTGTGTTTTGCGGTAACTTTCAAACGCATCCTGACGGAATATCAAGTGTTTCTTTAGTCAATTTATTTTTCAAAATCATCTTCAAACCCTCTTATATTATCGAGTTCAATGTTGTATCTTTTGCCTGTTTTATCAACACAAGTTGCAAAATCTACTGTTTTATCAGCATATTTGTTTTCCCACAAACAAATCAATAAACCTATTTCTTGAGTTTTTAAATTTAAAATCTTTGTCCCGTATAACTTATAATCTTTTTCAATCATAGTTTATCCTTTCGTTATTTTAATATCCGCATATATCTCGTCCGGCTTATCAGGATCAATCAAAAAATCTTTATCAAACACGTATTTTTCACCATTTGGTGCAACGCAGCCGACAATATTTGGCTCACCAAAGCAAACAACCGTAAATTCTTCGCTATCTTTTTCAAACCAACCTTTGAGTTTTTTTAATCTGTACTTTTTGCCAATTTCAATCATAGTATGCTCCTTTCAAGCTATACTATTCATCACTCATATCTGTAGAAACATCAACTCTAAACTTCGGAATCGTATCATACAGACACATTTGGGACTTGATGTTTCTGCGAAACAGAGTTATTCTGTGTGTACCAAAACTTTATTTACCCCGAGGTTAATTATGAAAAAACAAACATTGGCACAAGATGCCTTTAAACTTTATGCTGAAAAATTTATGTCATTAGAAGATATCGCGAGGAAGCTTCATTTAAACGAAAGAACGCTCCGCCGATGGAAAAAGTCTGATGATTGGGAAACCAAAAGAGCAGAATATCTTCGCACTAAAACAACGTTACATTCGGATTTATATGGTTTTACCCGCAGTTTGATAAATTCTATCGAAAAAGATATGGAGAATAACGGTAAAGTAGAGCCTGCAAGATATTACGCTGTTACTAAAATGCTGAAACTGATTGGACCGATTAAATCTTATGAGGATGACGTGATAAGTGAAAAACAAAAACAGAAAGAGGAAAAGCCGAAAGGTTTAACGCCGGATGTTATACGAGAAATTGAAGAACGAATTCTCGGCATAACTTACGAGGAAATTTGTGAACCCGATTTGAACACCGATTAAACACCTTTTAAACGGCATTTAAATTTCGGCATCTTTTTCGTGGTCTATAAAGAATGCATTCAAAACATCCGCATTATTTCGTAGGTGCTTAACTACCGGTGCAAGATTATAACATTCTTCAATCTCCGGCTGATTCGCAACAAAATAATCAATAACAACTGCAGTATTATAAATATTCTCCGACCACTTGCTCAATTGCTTAAACTCTTTTGGATTGATATTCAATCCGACTTTTTCCATACGACCTCCTTTAACGTGTCGTATTCATCACTCTAAAGGCATTTAAAGTCAAGTCGATTGCTAAACTCCAGGAGACTTTGGAGGTTCAAATCCTTTTTTATATAATTCAAACATTCGAGCATTATATTCTTTGTTTATGCGTTGTGATACTTCCGGAGTTTCTATTATATGTGCATACGTTGGATTCAGAAAATATTTTTCGTATTGTTGCTTATACTTATTCGTGAGTCTAGTTGAATCTACAATAATTTCAATACGATATCCGGTCATTTGAATAACATATTTTTTATAAGTTCTTGTTTTCCCTTTGGCAATAAGTACTTCTTGATTTATATCTTCGGTAAAACAGTTTTTGTATGTTAAAATCTTGAATAATTCGTCGTACTCTCTTTTACCGTTTAATATTTCAAAAGCTTTTTTCTCATAGCCACCGAGATTTATATTCGACCATTCTTCTAGTTTTGAAATAGAAGCTCTCCACAAAATTGAAATAAAAAATTTTCGGAGCTTGCCATAATCAAATTCAGTATTATCAAGCTGATAGATTCTGTATTGTGGATGCAGTTGCATGTATTTATACTTGCTAAAATCTCCAAGTAAAATTCTATAACCTTCTTTATCAAATTCCCCTAAAATATGATTATCACAATCTCCACATAAGATATTTGAGTCATATCCACCCTGTTGTTGAATTATATATTCTCCGGTTTTTGAATTTATACATAAGCATTTATCTTTTTTTATTCCTAAATAAAATTTTTTAGGAATAATGTGTGCTTTAATCAGTTTCTTTTCTTGCTCGCAGAACTGGCAAATATTTTTAATAGTTTTGGCTGTCATTCCTATATAGTAATACCAAATACTGCTATAAAACAAGTATAACAACAATTATGTAACAATGTCCGTATTTGACACATGTGTATATTATAATTTTTTGAAATAAGTGAAAGTTGCTGAAATGCAATATTATCAATGAAAAATATACAACATCAAAAGCAAAGTATTAACTTTTGTAACAAAATAAGTTATAAATTGCATTCTAACTCTTGAAATTTATTTTATAATGGTGTATATTAAAATTATAAGATGTATTACAAAAGTTAGAAAGGACAAAACAATTATGAGAACTATTGGATCAGACAACAGAACAAAAGAACTGAGAATCAAAGAAAACTTTAAAATTTCCGGTTTAACGGAAGAACAGTACATTAATGCATGTAAACAATATTTGTATGCAAAAAAGAATGATCACAATTTTGAAAAATTATCATCTTCAAGCCAAGAAACATATTTGATAGAAAACAATGTTTTAGGTTACAGATTTTTAGGCGATAGAGGTTTGGTTGAGATTTTGAAAAATTTTAATGAACTAACGTTAACAGAAATTTATTCAATAATAGTTTCATTATCTCCAAGATCAAATTCTGTTTGTAATGTTAATATTAATTTTTCAACATTACTGAATGATAAAGACAATATTTTAATTGTAAACGCAGAAACGTCTTTGAACCAGATTCCTTCAATGTGTTCATTAAATAAAAAAATTACAATGTGGACGATTGATACATTTATTCAAGAACTTTTAGCTTTTGATTATGAAAATAATAAAAACGTAAGCATCAAAGCAGTTGATATATACAATAATCAATTTGAAGAACAAGAAAAATTCAAGAACATACTGTGTGTTCCACCATTTGGGTTGAAACGTCGTTTTGAAAGAGGCAAATATTATGGCAATGATTCCTCTACGATTGCTGCAGAATTATTATTTAAAAATAATTTGGCAGATGACGGAACTTTATCAATAATCATGCCAAGCAAAGTTAATTTTTCTCAAACAGAAGCTCATTTTAGGCAGGCATACGAGAAAAATCTTATTGAGGTAATCGATTTACCTTCGGGGACATTTAGTAATACAAACGTAAAAACATATTTGTATAAGTTCAGCAAAGAATATTCTGATAACTTATTTATATCACATTCGATTGATACATTAGGTGAAAAATACAATTTAACTGAAGTTACAAATGTTGATTCAACCTGGGATTTTGAAAAACCATTCAAGGAGGAAGATGAAGATATCGTAAATGTCTTAAATAAAGACCATAAAAAATTATCAGAAATATCAACTATATTAAGGGGAAAGCCTCTATCAAAATATGCACAAGAAACAAACAAAAATGAAGATTTCATTTACCTTGATATGCGTGCAATAAAAGAGGATGGTATCGATTTTTCAGAAGCTAAAAAATATAGATTCGATAAAGATTTATCTTCTGAATATTTGCAAGACGGAGATTTATTAATTCCAAATAAAGGCAATACTTCAAAAGTTGTTTTATATAAAAATAGTGACAAAAATTGTATTGCATCGGCAAATTTGCTTGTAATCCGCCCTGATAATAAGCAAATAAGTTCTGAATATCTTTTGACATATTTACGCAGCGCAGTAGGTCAAAAATTAATTAAAGGACTACTAAGAGGAACTGCAATGCCATTTATAAACCATGAAGATTTAAAAGGTATTGCCGTAATTGTTCCGACTTTAACCAAACAAAAGGAACTTATAAAAAACTACACCTCAAAAATGGAAAAATATAAGAAACAGCTTGAGCAAATAAAAAATGATATTATGCAACTGGAGCAGGATGTAAACGACATTATTTGCGGAACGAAACAAGATTTTTAGTAATCAGCATGTATAATTAAAACAAGGAGAATAGCAATGGCTACGATATTAGAGCAAAAGGCGCAGATTGATAAACTTTGGGAAACATTTTGGTCAAATGGTATTTCAAACCCGCTAACGGTTATCGAACAGATTTCATATTTGTTCTTCATAAAGGAGTTGGACGAAAAACATACCCGTGAAGAAAGAAAAGCTAATCGTCTTAATAGACCGATTGAAAACCCTGTTTTTGACGAAACTCCAAAACAACAAAATATGCGTTGGTCAAAGTTTAAAGATTTTGCACCGAGTGAGATGTATAAAGTTGTTCAAGAAGATGTATTTCCGTTTATTAAAAATATGGGTGGCGAAAATTTTGCCAAGTATATGAAAGATGCTGTTTTTATGATTCCGTCTCCGGCACTTTTAGCTACTGCGGTTGATATGATTGATAAACTTGAAATGCAGGATTTGGATACTAAAGGCGATTTGTATGAATATCTTTTATCTAAAATTGCTCAAGCAGGTGTAAATGGACAATTCAGGACACCAAGACATATTGGTAAAATGATGGTGGAACTTGCTGACATTCAACCTAATGATATCGTTTGCGACCCATCTTGCGGTACTGCAGGTTTTTTGATTTGTGCAATTATGTATCTGAAAGAAAAATATCCTGAAATGTTTATGAATACTGCAAAACTTCAGCACTTTAATAACGATATGTTTTATGGCTTTGATTTTGACTATTCAATGCTTCGTATCGCTTCTATGAATATGATGTCTCATGGACACCAGAACCCTAACATTGATTATCAAGATTCACTGTCAGAAGATGCTTCCGGATTAAAAGAATTTTGTACCTGTGTAATTGCAAACCCTCCATTTAAGGGTTCATTGAATAAAGATACTATTGCTAAAAACTTGGCAAGCGAGGTTTCTACAACTAAGACAGAACTTTTGTTTCTTGCATTGATGATTAGAATATTAAAGACGGGTGGAAGAGCTTGCGTTATTGTTCCTGACGGAGTTTTATTCGGAACATCAAACGCGCATACAACCATAAGACAAAAACTTATTGATAATCAAAAACTGGAAGCTGTTATTTCTATGCCAAGTGGTGTATTCAAGCCTTATGCAGGGGTTTCAACAGCTATTTTGATTTTTACAAAGACTAATTCCGGCGGTACGGATAAAGTTTGGTTCTACGATATGCAAAATGACGGCTTCACCTTGAACGATAACCGTACACCGATAGAAGAAAATGACATTCCGGATATTATTGCTTCATTTAAAAATAGACATAACGAAGATAACACCGATAGAAAAGCAAAACATTTCTTTGTAGATGCTGATGATATAAGACAAAACGGTTATGACCTCTCTATCAACAAATACAAGGAAGTTGAATACGAAGAAGTACAGTATGAAGTTCCAAGTAAGATTCTTGCTGATATTAAAGCTCTTGAATCCGAAGTACAAACTTCTCTTGAAGAACTTGAGGGGATGCTGTAATGGCGGTAAATGTAGTTAAATTAGGCGATGTAGCAACAATTTCTGCTGGTCAGTCAGCCCCAAAAAGCAACTATTTTTGTGAAGAAGGAATACCTTTCGTAAGGGCAGGCTCGTTGGAATTTTTAGAGCGTGGTGAGAGTATTGATTTGTGTGAAAAGATTAGCGAAGACAATGCTCAAATATGCAGATTAAAACTATATCCGAAAAATTCTATATTGTTTGCCAAAAGTGGAATGTCTGCAAATAAAGGCAGAATATATAAGCTGGAACGAAGTGCATATATAGTCAGCCATCTTGCAATTATTACACCAGATGAGACAAAACTTATCCCAGAATATTTGATGTACTGGTTACAAAAACATCATCCCAAAACTCTGATAAAGGATGAATCTTACCCCTCTATTGGTCTGACAGATATTGCAAATATGGAAATTGAATTACCACCACTTGATTACCAGAAGAAAATTGCTAAGATATTAGACAAGGCAGATGAGATTCGGGCGAAGAAGAAACTGGCGAATGATAAGCTGGATGAATTCCTAAAATCCACCTATATTGATTTGTTTGCAGAAAACACTAAAAAAGTTAAACTTGAAGAACTTTGCTACTTCATAACAAAAGGAACAACTCCTAAAGCACAAGATATGAGTCAAGATTCTGGAGATATTCCATATATAAAAGTTTACAACTTGCGATTTGACACACGACTTGATTTTACAATAAATCCGACATTTGTAACCAAAGAATCTCACAAGAATTTTCTTGCTCGTTCAGTGGTATATCCGGGAGATGTTCTTATGAATATTGTAGGACCTCCATTATGTAAAGTTTCAATTGTTCCTGATACATATCCTGAATGGAATATAAATCAAGCAATAGCAAGGTTTAGATGTAACAAAGGCTTAAACAATCTATATTTGGCGTGGTTTCTTACAACGCCATTTGCAGAAAAACAGATGTTAAGAAATGCTAAAAAGACATCTGGACAATTGAACTTAACACTTGAAATTTGTAAAAACATTGAGATACCTTTACCTTCTCTAGAACTTCAGAACAAGTTTGCCAAGATAGTAGAAAAAGTTGAAGCACAGAAGCAGAAGAATGAGCTTGTCATAGAGCAAATGAACAACCTCTTCAATTCCCTATCCCAACGAGCATTCAAAGGAGAAATATAATGGACATTTTATCTATAACCACCATAAAAATATTACTCTTATTCTTCCCTGGTATTATATATTGCCTTGTTCATGAAAAAATTACATTTCATCCGAAGAGAGAATTTAATTATTTTCTTATAAGATCTTTTGTTTTTGGAGTTCTTTCATATTTCGTATATGGAATGTACATTACAATTTTTCAAGGTAAAACATTAGAAGATGTAGTTTTTCTAAAATATATAACATCCGCAACCAAAATTGATGAACTGCAAGTATATGAAATATTTTATGCATCAATATGCGCTACTACTTGGGCTATTATATATGCCTGGCTCAAAAATCAACATGTATTTGAAAATATTTTTAACAAAGACTTCTATAAGAAATTTTATAAGAAAGAACATTGGCAGATATATTGTCCTTTTAAAAGACAAAAATGTCAGTATCTGAAAATCCCATATTTAAAAATCGATTTTATACATATTCTAAAATTTTTATATCCGTTCAAAGTTTGCGAGAGTGATGTTTGGAATACTATTTTTAATAGCAATGATGTGAATATGAGATGGGTTTCTATTTCAGATAATAAACAAAAATTAAGATATGAGGGATGGGTATACAAATATTCAGACACATTTAAAGAAAATGAATTATTCTTAAAAGATGTAATAGTATACGATGAAGATGACGAAGAGTTGAAAAGGCTTCCGGGCTTGTATATTACAAGAAAACCCGACGATATAACAATAGAATTTTTCGCTATTCAGCCTACAGAATTGATAGATAGATATGATAAGGAGGAAAATAATGACGACTAACCAAAATTCAAACTCAGGGAATAATAATTCCAATAATAAGAAAAGTCAGGTACGTATAAGGGTTGCTAATGACAATAGGCAGTGGATAACAGAAAAATGTGGAACTAACACTCCGCCTCCGACTCCACCACAAAGTCCATCAACAGGGAATAAGAAGAAAGGCAACTGATTTTAATATGCCAAAATTACCAGAGAAAAGTTCTGATGAAATACTAAACGAATGGAAAGAAGGTTATAAAACAGAACCCAATAAATATAAAGAGAAATTAGCTGGTGTTGTTTATAGCTCATGGTATTATATGGTGCCTGAATCAGAAGAATGTCAGAAATATCCGCTTACCTGTTTATGTGATTTTGATATAAACAGAGTTATTGAAGAAATGGTATATGATAAAGATATTCCTAAAGAAAAAATCAGGTTTAATTTTTTTGATACTCTTATGGATGAAGCAAAAAAATATTATGAAGCAGAAGAATATTTTTTAAGTCTTGTATTATACGCAACATATATAGAGCATTGGTTTAATGATTTAATAAATTGTTTAGCAATAACTAAGAATTTAGACGATAATGCTACTGAAAAATTGATTAAAATGTTTACTAATGATGCAAGACTTGATATTCTCCTACCACTTTTTAATTTACCTGAAATAGATAAAGATATAAAAAAGGATTTAAAAATTTTATTTGACACCCGAAACTATTTTGTTCATTACAAATGGAAACCAAAAGATGAAAAAGAAAGTGCTGAACAAATACAAAAATTTATTGATTATTCTAAAAAAGCTCCGGAAATAATTGAATATTTAAATAATTATGTAAAAGAAAATATTTATAACAGAGAATTTTTGAAAAAATTCTTTGCAAATTTAATATACAGACAATCAGGAATAGTAGTAAAAGAATAAAACAAGAAATTTATGATATAATAATTTCGGCAAATAGGTGTTTATGAGCAATTTTGAATTCTTAAAAACTGAATGGTTAGATATATACAAGCTGGCAAGCGAAGCTGAAGAATGTGTGTATTCAAAACCGGTTTATACATGTATTTTGTGCCGCAACGCTTTGGAGTCTGCGGTAAAGTGGATGTACAAAAACGACATCGATTTAGTTGAACCCTATGATTGCACCTTAAATTCATTAGTTCATGAACAATCTTTTAAAAATGTTATTGTTCCGCCTTTGTTCCAAAAGGTTAATTTAATTAGGATTAACGGAAACACAGCCGCGCATAATCCGCAAAGAATAAATGACAAAGATGCCCTGCAAACAACATTTGAGCTCTTTCATTTTCTTTATTGGTTATATCTTACATATTCTAAAGATGAACCTGTTCATGGTTTAAATTTTGATGTATCACAAGTGCCGACAAAAACCAAAGAACAAGAAGAAATTGAACGTCTAAAGAAAATCATTGAAGAACAAAATGCTATCAATATTACTCGTGAAGATTTAGAAAAAGAAAATGCAGAACTTCTTGAACAAATTAGGCAAATTAAAGCACAGAATAAAGCCAAACCGCTTGATTATGATTACAACGAAGCTCAAACACGCAAATACTTTATTGATGTTTTGTTAAAGGAAGTCGGTTGGGATGTTTCAGCACCTAATGCAACAGAATATGAAGTAGAAGGAATGCCAAACCCAACAGGACTAGGGTATGTTGATTATGTTCTTTGGGGTGATGACGGCAAACCGCTTGGTCTGGTTGAAGCAAAACGCACAATGAAAGATGCAAAAATAGGTAGAGAACAAGCGGAACTTTATGCAAACTGTTTAGAGAAAAAATTCGGGCAACGACCAATAATGTTCTATACAAACGGTTATGAACATTTTATTTGGGATGATTTGAATTATCCGCCAAGAGAAGTTGCAGGATTTTATTCAAAAGAAGATTTAGAAAAATTAATTACTCGCAGAACCATTAGAAAAGACTTAGTCGATATAGATATCAACAAGGACATTTCCGGTAGACCTTATCAAGAAAGAGTAATTAAAAGTGTTTGTGAAAATTATGCTAAAAAGAGCAGAAAATCATTGCTCGTTATGGCAACAGGAACAGGTAAAACTCGTGTAGCAATATCTATTGTTGATATTTTAACTCGTTACAACTGGGTAAAAAGAGTTTTGTTTTTGGCTGATAGAACACCACTTGTTACACAAGCACAAAGAGCTTTTGCAAAATATTTACCTGACTTAAACCCTGTTGATATTACAAAAGTTGGAGTTGATGGGGCAGAAAACAGGGTTGTTGTTTCAACTTATCATACTATGATGAATATGATTGATGCTAAAAAGGCAAACGAAAAATTGTTTTCAGTAGGGCATTTTGACCTAATTATAATAGATGAAGCACACAGAAGTATTTACAAAAAATTTGGTGAAATATTTAATTATTTTGATGGCTTGTTGCTTGGTTTAACTGCAACACCGAGAGATGAAGTCGATAAAAACACATATAAAGTTTTTGAACTTGAAGACGGCGTACCAACTGATTATTATGATTACGACGAAGCGGTTGAACAAGGATATTTAGTTCCATACGAACAGTTTGACTGTGCTACTAAATTTTTAAGAGAAGGCATCAAGTATAATGAACTTTCAGCAGAAGAAAAAGAAGAGTACGAAACAAAGTTTTATGACGAAGAAACAGAAACTTTGCCGGAAGAAATTGATGCTGCACAATTAAACAAGTGGTTATTTAACACAGATACCGTTGATAAAATACTTGAATGTTTAATGGAAAACGGTATAAAAGTTAATGGTGGGGATAAACTCGGCAAAACCATTATTTTTGCAGCAAATGAAAATCACGCTCAATTTATAGCTGAAAGATTTGATGCAAATTACAAACAATATAATGGTAAATTCGCAAGAGTTATTACACATAAAACTCAATACTCTCAGAGTTTGATTGATAAATTTGCAACAAAAGAAGAGAATCCCGTTATAGCAATTTCTGTTGATAAACTTGATACCGGTATTGATGTTCCGGAAATTGTGAACTTGGTATTTTTTAAAGTTGTTCGTTCTCGCACAAAATTCCATCAGATGATAGGTAGAGGAACAAGACTTTGTCCTGAATTATTCGGACCGAAGGATGACAAGAAGAAGTTCTTTATATTTGATGCTTGCGGAAACTTTGAATATTTTTCAATTAATCCTGAAGGTGCAAAATCTTCAAACCAAATGTCTTTAGGACAAAAAATATTCCTTAAAAAACTGGAACTTGCTGAAAAAATTAAAGATGATGATGAAGTTTTAAAACTTTTATCAAACAAGATAAAAGATGATTTGCATAACACTGTTAAAACAATGAACAGGGATAACTTTATTGTAAGACGGCATTTGCGAGCAGTTGATGAATTCTCTAATCGTGAAAAATGGGACAGTCTTGACGATATGGACTTTATCACAATAAAAGACAGAGTTTCTCATTTACCAACTACTTTACCGGAAGAAGATGAGTATGCAAAACGCTTTGATTTGATGATATTAAATACGCAATTATCATATTATGCGCATGATATGGTTAAATTTGAAAAATATCAAAAGAATATCAAAGAAATTGCTTTCAGATTAGAAGAAAAATCATCAATTCCGCTAGTAAAACAGAATTTAGAATTAATTCAAAGTATTTTGACTGATGAATTTTGGGCAAATGTCACAATATCTACTCTTGAAGAAGTCCGTATTAAATTGAGAAATCTTGTAAATCTGATAGACTATGCCCAAAGAGATATTATTTATAGTGATTTTGAAGATGAACTTGATCCTATACCGGGAACCGTATCAGTCAATACTGCAAGCGGCGTTGATATAGCACAATATAAGAAAAAAGTTGAAGCATTTTTGCAGGCGCATGTTAATGATATTTGCATAAATAAACTTAAATTTAATAAGCCTTTGACGGAACTTGATATTGAGCAGTTAGAAAAAATATTGTTTGAAAATTCTGATATAGGTTCTCGTGAGCAACTGCAAACAATTCAAGAAGGTAAAGGGTTAGGCGAATTTATTCGTTCAATTGTTGGTGTTGAAAGAACCGAAATAGAGAAAGTATTCAGCGAATATCTTGATAATAATAAATTTAATTCTAACCAAATTAGGTTTGTTGAAACTATTATTGACTATATTAAGTGTAACGGTACAATGGATACTGGAAAATTGTTTGAGCAGCCTTTCACTTTCATCAATACCGAAGGCTTAGACGGAGTTTTTGCTCCAAAAGATGCAGATAATATTATTTATTTGATTAATGAAATAAATAAAAATGCTAGGTTGTACAACTAATTTTATTTTGTTTAACTACGGTTTTAAATGCGTTCAAAAGCCGTTTTATAATTTTCTACTGAAAATTCGTACATAGTACGAACAAAATAATGATTATAATAAATAGGTGATATACATTTAATAAAATTATAACCTTTATATTGTAAGATGTATCAGTTAATTTTAGAGTTAATTATCAGTAGGTTTTAGAATTTGTATCAGAGAGTTTTGAAATTCTTCCCTCAAAACTTAAAAAGTTTGAGAATTCTCTCAAACTTCCGGGGATACTTTTCTCAATCTCTCTGATAATCTATAGTCTATTTATATCTACACCCATTAAAAACCAGGAAGTATCATGAGTATCTATATACACAAACTCTTAAAACTGCCTAGGTTGGACCCGAACCTGTGGATTCTTAAAACGCTTGCTATGTCATTATTCATCTTAACTCGCTTTTACAATAAGTCAAGTCTATTAACCAATAATACCGCACATTTTAGACACATTTTTTAACATTGGGCTGAAAACGAACCGATGACAAAATTTTAATTCAAAATCCGTTCAATATGGAGTGCAACTCCGAATTAAACGAAAATAACGCTCCATTCCGCTATAAGTTTATCCAAGCTATATCTGGCGTTAGCAGGGCTTGTTGAGGGCATTTTGTGGCAAGAATATTTTTCAAACAACTCAGGAAAATATTTTTTAAACGCAGAATACGATTTATTGCCGTTTAAGCAAATTGTCTTAATATTAGGGTATTTTTTCAACAAACCTTTAATATCATTCGGGGTTTCGTTTTGAATATCCGAGTCAAGGCTGCCATCTCGTTTGCAGGTTTTTATTGTATCCCATAGTGCAATATTATTTTTAAGTAAAGTTTTTAACTTTAATTCATAATCAAATTCATGCAGTTTTGGCTCATTACAAATAACACTCATAATTTTCCAAAACCTGTTTTGCGGGTGTGCATAATATTGTTGTTCTTTCAATGATTTGACCCCGGGCATCGAACCTAAAATAAGAATTTTAGAATTATTATCTATTGACGGAGTGAAACTTTTACAGTTATTGTTAGTCATTATTTTATTACTTTTCATAATATTTTTTTAAATAAATTCCGGTTTTGCTTGTTTCACAGTTACAAATATCTTTAACTGAGCCCTCAAAAACAACTTTTCCACCGGCTTCACCGCCATCCGGCCCCATATCAATTATATAATCGGCATTTGCAATAACATCCAAATCGTGTTCAATGACAATTACTGTCGCATTGTTATCAATTAACCTTTGGAACACCTGTAATAAAGTCTGAACATCTTTTGGATGCAAACCTATTGTCGGCTCATCAAAAACAAAAATAGTATCCTCTTGTTTTCTTCCCATTTCAGATGCAAGTTTTAACCTTTGAGCTTCACCGCCTGAAAGATTAGGAGTTGCTTCGCCTAAGGTTAAATAACCAAGTCCTAAATCATTTAAGGTTTGCAATCTGTTTTTTATGGTGCTTAAATCTTTGCAAGCAATAAGTGCCTGATTTATATCCATTGCCATAAGTTGAGGCAGAGTATAAGTTTCTTTTGCTTTATTTGTATATTTTATCTTATCGGCAGTTTTAGAGTATCTTGAGCCGTGACATTCCGAACACGAGATTTCAACATCAGGCAAAAACTGAACGTCTAAACTTATTGTTCCCGTTCCGTCGCAAACGGGACATCTTAAGTTTCCGGTGTTATATGAAAAATCTCCTGCTTTGTATCCTAAATCTTTAGCATCTTTAGTTTTAGCGAAAACTTTTCTTAATTCATCGTGGACATTTGCGTATGTCGCCACGGTTGAGCGAACATTTATCCCGATAGGTGTGGCATCAATCAGTTTAATTCGTTTTATTCCGTCTGACTTAATACTTTTAATATGTTCGGGCAATTTCGTACCATTCAATTTATTTTGCAAAGCAGGGATAAGGCTTTCCAAGATAAGTGTGGTTTTACCTGAACCAGAAACACCTGTAACAACAGACAACCTGCCTTTTGGGAATTTTACTTTTAAAGGTTTTACTGTGTGAATTGAATTTGTAACAAGCTCTATTTCACCTTTTTCAAAAATATCATCTTTGATTTCAGGGCGAATTCTTGTTTTTGTTTCTCCTGATAAAAATTTTCCTATTTTAGAAACAGGATTTTTTATTGTATCTTGTAAGGTCCCCTCATTAATAATTTGACCGCCATTTACCCCTGATTCGGGTCCTAATTCAATTATCCAATCCGATTCGGATAAAATTTGAGTGTCGTGGTCAACTAAAATTACAGAATTTCCGTCTTTAATCAAATCATGCATAACATCATTCAACCCCTTGATGTTTGCAGGATGCAAGCCGATTGAAGGTTCATCAAGGACATACATTACTCCTGTCGTTCTATTTCTAACAGCTCGTGCTAATTGCATTCTCTGTCTTTCCCCTGTAGAAAGAGTAGAAGATGCTCTATCGAGCGATAAGTAACCTAAACCTAAATCCATCAATCTTTTTGCTGTTACAAGAAAGGCTTCACAAATAGATTCTGCCATAGACTGCATTTCTTTTGGCAAAGAACTCGGAACATTCTTTACCCATTCTATCAAGTCTGATAGCGGCATTTTGCAAACTTCATCCAAATGTTTTCCGCACAATTTTGGCGCTCTTGCACGTTCTGAAAGACGTGTTCCATTGCATTCAGGACAGATATCTTCTTTCAAAAATTTTTCAACTCTTTTCATTCCTTTTTCATCTTTGACTTTAGAAAGAGCATTTTCTACCGTATAAACAGCGTTAAAATAGGTAAAATCCATTTCTCCTGATTGACCTGTTTTCATTTGATAAACCATGTGATGTTTTTGGGGCTCACCATAAAAAACAATATCCCGTTCTTTTTTAGTTAATTGATTAAACGGAACATCTGTTCTTACGCCCATATCTCTCGCAATATCTTTCATCAAAGACCACATAAGAGTCTGCCAAGGTAAAACAGCACCTTCATCAATAGATAGCGTTTCATCAGGAACAAGGGAATCCATATCAACGGCTCTGACAGTTCCTACCCCGTCACACTTAGGACACGCACCTTGAGAATTAAATGCAAGTTCTTCGGCTGATGGCGGAATGACAACTTCACCGCAAACAGGACAAATAATTTCTTTTTCTGCCGCAACATTAAGTGTTGGTTTAACATAATGACCATTCGGACATTTATGTTCTCCAAGCCTTGAAAACATAAGCCTTAAACTGTTTAAAAGTTCTGTTCCTGTTCCAAAAGTAGAGCGAATACCGGGGAGCGCAGGACGCTGATGCAAAGCAAGAGAAGCAGGGACATATAAGATTTCATCAACATCGGCTTTACTTGCACCTGTCATTCTTCTTCTTGTATATGTTGAAAGTGATTCTAAATATCTTCTTGAACCTTCAGCATACAAAACACCAAGAGCAAGAGAAGATTTGCCCGAACCGGAAACTCCCGCAATACCTACTATTTTATTTAAAGGAACTTCCACATCTATATTTTTTAGATTATGAACCTTTGCCCCTTTTACTATGATTTTATTTGGTTTTGATTCTTCTTTAACAGACATATTCACCTCAAAATTTATTTTTCCGATAAACATTCTTCACATTCAGGTACTATGTTTTCTTCTTTCATACATTCTTTTGCCCAATCGCCAAGCATAGACAAAGCAGGGATTACTTTTTTACCTTTTTTTGTCATAGTGTAGTCCACATGCGGCGGAACTTCGTTGTATTGATGTCTTGTTATAATTCCGTCATGCTCCAATTCCCGCAATGATTGAGATAGCATAACATTTGAAACATTCCCCAATTTCTTTTTTATCTGCCCAAATCTTACAGTTCCGCCTGTTTCTAAAATACACAAAATCGGTAATTTCCACCTGCCGCCTAATACTTTTGTTAAGTATTTTATAGGGCATAATAAATTTTCAGTTCTTTCATCTTTAGCTTTTTTCATATCAAAACCTTTATATAGTTCAATAGTTAATTATAACTTACTATGTTAGTATTATCTAATTACTTGAATATTACTTATCTGTTGAAGATAATAGTACGATAATGGTTAATTTGTAAAGAGAGGTGGATATGAACATATACGGACAAACAAAAGGAACTGAATTTGAAAAACAAATTGCACAATTAGCAACAGGTGAAGCAATGGGCGGAATGATGTATTATGCTTTGGCTCGCATTGCACAAGATTTTGGGTTGGAAGAAGTTGCAAAAGAATTTATAGGCATAGGTAATCAAGAAGTAAACCACGCAGGATTTTATGCAACATTGAACGGCAAATATCCAAGTAATGAAAAAGATTTTTGGAAATTAGTTAAAGGGCTATCAAAAGCGGAATATAAAGGGGAAAGCAATCTAAATAAACTTGCAGACGCACTTCGCTCTTATGGATTAAGCGAAGCAGCCGATAGCGTTGAATATTTTGCCTTGCAAGAAAAACACCATGGAATTAAAACAGAAGATATTTATAATAAATACGCAGGGGTATATGCAGAGGTAAATGGTAGTGGAAAAGTCTATGTATGTTCGGTATGCGGATTTGAATATGTCGGAGATTTGGATAAAGAATCTGATGATTACATTTGTCCGATTTGCGGTTGCAAAAAAGGTGTATTTAAAAAGGTATAGAGGTATTTATGCAAAAAATAAATGTAATAGAATATTTACCGAAAATTATGACCGAACTTGAAAAAGGGGTTTTGGTAAATACTAAAAACGGTGATAAATTAAATACAATGACTATCGCCTGGGGGCAAATCGGTATTGAGTGGAATAAATTTGTGTTTACCACATACATACGCCACACGAGATTCACACACGAACAAATTGAAGCATCGAAAGAATTTACTGTTTCAATTCCATTGGAACGCACACCGGCTGTTGCCAAAGCAATGGGATTCTGTGGGTACAGAAACGGTAAAAATATTGATAAATTCAAAGAGTGCAGCCTAACGGTTATTGACGGAATTGATGTTCAAAGTCCTGCAATTAAAGAAATTCCTTTAACATTGGAATGCAAAGTTATTTATAAGCAAGAACAGGAACACAATAATATCCCGAAAGATTTGTATGAGAAATTTTATAAAAATACACCATCATCTGACGGTACAAAAACTAATGATGATTACCACACTGTTTATTACGGAGAAATTGTAAACGCATATATAGTTTAGAAGGAGAAAAAGATGATTAAAGTTATTCCATTAAAATATTATGACGACGGATTTATGACACAGGCTTTTGCTTTTGGCGGAACAAGAGATAAAGAGAAGTGCGAAGATGTAAAATACGGTTCAAGTTTGCAGAATTTCTTAATAGATGACGGTAATGAAGTTATTTTATCAGATACAGGTATGCCAAACGAAATGGCAGATTTTCCTAAAAAAGAAGATTCTCCGTTATGGATGGGTGAAAAAATTGCAACTTTTAAAGAGGCATTTGATGCGACGGGTTACAAAATAGAAGATGTTACAAAAATTGTTGTAACCCACAAACACCCTGACCACACAGGAGAACTCAGAATGTTCCCGAACGCTAAAATTTATATATCTGAACAAGAAGCAGACGATATGAAACTAACGGGTGATAATGTTGCAAGAGTTAAATTTACAGACGGTGCATACAAAAACTTCCCTGAAAGCCAAAGAATAACTGATTCTTTGGTTATGATTAAAGCCGTCGTACACACAAAGGGCAACTCAATTTCTATTTTAGAAGATAAAGATAATGACTGTTATTATATGTTTCAAGGTGATGTAACCTACTGCGATGCAGCACTTTTGGCAGACGAACTCTCGGTTGTATTTGAAGATAAGGATAAAGCAAGAGAAACACTTTCAAGAGTGCGTGAATTTATAAAAAACAACAAAACAATTTATTGTTCAACCCATTGTCCTGAAGGATACTTGAATGTTGAACAGCATAAAATTATGGAACTATAATTATTCTTAATTCCAAGATAAAAGCCGAAAGTTAAAACTTTCGGCTTTTATCTTTGTAAATTTAAACATAGATTAACACATAATTTATCAAAAAAGTATCAGTAACTTTGAGAGTGAATTATCAGGGAGTTTGAGAGTTTTTATCACAGAGTTTTGAAATATTTCCCCGAAAACTTAAAAAGTTTGAGAATTCTCTCAAACTTCCGGGGGTAGTTTTCTCAATCTCTCTGATAATCTACACTCTTATTGTAAATAATATTAAGATAGCAAAATTTCTTATGTGGTTTTTACCATGTTTTTATCACGCTATTAAGCGGGTAGGTTGGGGTTTCTACCCCAACAATTATATTTTTCATTTCATCTGGCACTTTTTCTCAAACTGCAAGTCAATCTATACAAATGTCCCATTAAAACCCACCCATTAAACCCCACCTGTACAAATCCTTGCAGGTATACACACTATCACAAAACTCCTCAGGTTGGATACGAACCTGCTAAATCGTGGAAACTAAATATCTACGCTGTTTTAGATGTGTTTAAATATTGATATTTTGCGAACCGCAAAACAAAAATACGAGATTAATTTGTAAATATTTATAACTTTTATATTATATTATATTGCATGTTGAATATGCTTAATATATGAGTTATAATATAAATAGATTTATTATAATATATAGGTTAATATTATGGATAGTAAA